>CAIMLY010000096.1 GCA_903842425.1 uncultured Alphaproteobacteria bacterium
GCGCAGTTCGGGGGATCGGGGGAGAAAGGGGGCGGCCGAGTGGCAGATAGCGGGCGAGGGCTTGGAGGCGCCCGTCGCCTCGCCTAGACTGGCGTCGAAACTGACGGCTCTGGCTGGAAATGACCGATCCTGTTCACGGATACGATGAGCGCGCCGCGGTCTTCGTGCACCAGTACGAGCAACTCGACCCGGAGTCGGTTCATGCCGCGTTCCTGGACTGCCTCCCGGAAGGGGCGGACAGGCTGGCCCTCGACATCGGTGCAGGGTCCGGGCGCGATGCGGCGTGGTTGCGGCGAAAGGGCTTTGGGGTCGTCGCCGTCGAACCCTCCCCAGGCATGCGGATGGCGGGCCAGAGCCTGCACCCCGACCCCCTGATCCGGTGGTTGGATGACCGGTTGCCCTCCCTGGCCGCCACGCACAGGCTCGGCCTCGCCTTTGACGTCATCCTGCTCAGCGGTGTCCTGATGCACGTCACGCCCGGCGACCGGCCGCGGGCCTTCCGGAAGGTCGCCTCGCTCCTGAAGCCGGGGGGCGTCCTGCTCATTTCCGTCCGGGATGGGGCCGGCGAGAGCGACAGGCCCATGTGGCCGGTCTCCCGGGGCGAGGTCGAAGGCTATGCGCGGGCCCACGGCCTGAATGTGGTCCGGATCGGCTCCAACCCCGACCTGCAGGGACGGACGGCTGTCACCTGGACGACTTTTGTCCTGTCCCTGCCCGATGATGGTGCGGGAGCCCTGCCGCTGCTCAGGGGCATTATCCTGAATGACGATAAGTCGGCGACCTACAAGCTCGGCCTGCTCCGGGCGGTCGCCCGTCTCGCGGACTCAGCCCCGGCCCTCGCGGTCGAGCGGCAGGAGGAGGACATCGTGGACCTGCCCTTGGGGGCCGTGGCGCTCAACTGGCTACGGATGTACCTGCCCCTGGCGGCGGCGGGCCTGCCCCAACTTCCCGGAAACCAGGGCTCCGACAGGCTGGGCTTCGCCAAGGACGCCTTCCGCCGCCTGCTCGCGGGAGGTGTCGTCGGGCAGGACCTGAGAATCGGATCGACCTTCTCGGGAGAACGGGCGGCGACCCTGGGGAGGGCCCTGGCGGATGCCCGGACCACCATCGCCAGAATGCCCGCGCACTTCACGCGCTATCCGAACTCTGACTCCCAGGTCTTCATCGCCCGACCCGGCAGGCCGACCAGGTTCAACACTGAGATCATCCTCGACGGAGACACGCTGAGGTCGTTCGGGACCCTGGCCGTCCCGGGTCCGATCTGGCGCACCCTGCAGAGGCTGGGGGCCTGGGTTGAACCTGTCCTTGTCAGCGAGTGGGTGCGTCTTGTCGAAGGCTTCGCCGTGCGGATGGGGCGCCAGCTTGGGCCAGGGGAGATCGAGGCGAGCCTTCGCTGGCTCGACCCGGAACGGGACACCCGCCTCGCGCGAATGGTCGCGATCCAGCGCCTGGAACGGGGGCAGACGATCCGCTGCGTCTGGACTGGCTCACGGCTGAAGCGAGACGCCTTCGACATCGACCACTGCCTGCCCTGGTCCGCCTGGCCCTGTGGCGACCTCTGGAACCTGCTCCCCGCAAGTAGGCCCGCAAACAGCAACAAGGGCGCGCGACTGCCGACACCCGACACCCTGCAGGGGGCTCGGGATGGGATTACAGGGTGGTGGCGGCAAGCCTGGGACGCCGACGACGCCCTGTCCCAAAAGTTCCGCCGGGAAGCCGCCGCAGCGCTGCCGCTGCACGGCGGAGGCGACCTCGAGGACATCTTTGCAGGACTGGAGTGGCGCAGGCTGCGCCTGAGGCAGGACCAGCAGGTCGAGGAATGGGCGGGCCTGAAACCCAGGAATCCGCAGGCTGACACCCGGGCCGTTTCCTGACGGAGGCAGACGCCGGGTTCGCCGGTTGTGACGCCGCCCGCCTACTTCCGCTTCTGCTTCCGGGCGGCGTAGCGCAGGTCGCGGGCTTCTTTCTGGCGGGCGCGGAGGTCGAGTTCGCGGGCCTCCTGGGTGAGGGCCTCGTCCTCCTGGCGCAGGCGTTCGGCCTCGGCGGCGGCGGCGCGCTTGGCGGCGCGCTCGGCGTTGCGGGCGGCGCGGACGGCCTCCAGCTCGGCGGCGGCGGCGGCCTTGCGGGCCTCCAGGTCAGGATCCGTGACGTGGGGCCGGGGCTTGAGGCGCTCCAGCATCGCCTTCTTGGCGGCGGCCGACGCCTCCTGGCGCTCCGTGTACGTCATGAACTTGGGTTGGGGCATTCGGTCTTGGCTTCCGGGCTCGATGCGGGTTCGGCGCCGCCGGCGGCGCCCCGGAACCAAAGGGACATCAGGCTGGCGGTTTTCCGATTTTGGAGCGGGCGAGGCGATTCGAACGCCCGACCCCAACCTTGGCAAGGTTGTGCTCTACCCCTGAGCTACGCCCGCGCTCCGTGAGGTCCCTTGCGGGGCCCCGATGTTCGGGAGCCGGCTTATGGCAGAGGGCCGGCGGCTTGGCAAGACGGTCTCAGCCGAGGAAGCGCGGGGTCTTGAGGCGGCGCTTGTTCACGTGCTCGGCGGGGGCGGGGCCGGTCTCGTCCGGCATCTCGCCGCGGAAGTAGAAGCGCTGCCAGGCCTCCTTGGTGGCCTCGGGCTCGAAGCGCATGATCCGGCGGTTGAACTCGGCCCGGTGCTTTTCCCAGGCCTCGTACTGGCCGCGCAGCTCGGGATTGCGGGCCATGGAGCGGATGACGGGCTGGAAGTCCGCCAGCTCCCGGTCCTTTGTCAGGGTGATGAAGCAGAAGGGTTCGCCCTTCTCGAAGCGCACGCGCCCGGGGCGGGTGAAGATCCAGTTCATGGTGAAGGGGAAGGGCAGCCAGTCGGTCTCCACCAGGCCCGACAGGGGCTGGATGCCGTCCTTCACGTGGTTGGGCGGGCCCTGGGCCAGCAGGGACCAGCCGGGCGGGGTCCGGAAGAGATAGCCCGGATGCATGGTGACGACGCCCGAGGAGAAGTGGCTCATGACGAAGCGGTGGAACTCGGGGTGCGGCCGGTCGGGGGTGAGGGTGATGTCCTCCTGCATGACCCCGCCGTTCCACTCGGCGGTGAAGCTCATGGGGCAGAGGATCTCCCAGCCCGTGGTGTTGGCCATGGACAGGGGCAGGCAGCGATAGGGATGCCGGGCGGCGAACCTGTCCATCCAGGCGCGCTGGGGCCGGCCGGGAACGATCTCCGGCGGGCGGTCGGCGGTGGGATAGCACTCGAGCTCCATGGCGGGCCCCCGGTCCTTGTCTGTCCTGTCCTTCCCCTTAGCGAGGGCGCGCGCGCAGCGTCCACCGCTTTTCCGGCGGACGGGGGAAGGGTAAGGAGCCCCATGCTCGACCGCGCCGGCCTCCTCGACCTCCTCGACCAGCTGGGGATCGCCCACGCCACCCTGGACCATCCGGCGGTGTTCCGGGTGGGCGAAGGCGGGTCGATCAAGGCCCGCATTCCCGGCGCCCATACCAAGAACCTGTTCCTGAAGGACGCCCGGGGCGACCTCTGGCTGGTCTGCGCCAAGGACGACACGGGCATCGACCTGAAGCGCCTGCACGCGGTGATCGGCTCGGCCCGCCTGTCCTTCGGACCGGCGGAGCTGATGGTCGAGACCCTGGGTGTGACCCCGGGCTCGGTGACCCTGTTCGCCCTGGCCAACGACCCCCTGCACCGGGTGCGGCTGGTCCTGGACCTGGCCCTGGCCAAGGCCGACGAGGTGAGCTTTCATCCGCTGGAGAACACCGCCACCACAACGGTGGACCAGGCGGGCCTCAGGACCTTCCTGGACCACCTGGGCCGCGAGCCCCTGGTGGTCGATTTCCCGCCGCTGGTCCTCACAGCGCTACCGGCGCGTTGAAGCCGGGGCCCGGAAGGTCCATCTTGCACCCTCAACCTGCCCACGGAGACCCCCATGGCCCTGATCGGTGAAAATCTGGACCCCGCCGGCGGCGCGGCCCCGGCCGGCCTGATCAAGGACGGGACCGACGCCGGCTTCATGGCCGACGTGATCGAGGCCTCGCGCGAGACGCCGGTCATCGTCGACTTCTGGGCGCCCTGGTGCGGCCCCTGCAAGCAGCTGGGCCCGGCCATCGAGCGCGCCGTCACCGCCGCCAAGGGCAAGGTCAAGCTGGTCAAGATCGACATCGACCAGCATCCCCAGTTCGCCGGCCAGCTGCGCGTCCAGTCCATTCCCGCCGTCTTCGCCTTCGTGGACGGGCGGCCCGTGGACGGCTTCACGGGCGCCCTGCCTGAGAGCCAGATCAAGGCTTTTGTCGATCGCCTGGCCGCCCAGGCGCCCGCCGACGCCGGCGACGAACTGGTCGCGGTCGGCCGCGAGGCCCTGGAGGCCGGCGACCTCAACACCGCCGCCCAGGCCTTCGCCCGGGTGCTGCAGGCCGATCCCCAGGATGTCCGCGCCCTGGGCGGCATGGCCCGGGTCTACCTGGAGGGCGGCGACCCGGAGCGCGCCGCCGAGATCGCCGCCATGGCCCCGGAAGGCGCCAGGGACCCGGGGCTGGAGAGCGTCCGCGCCGCCCTCGCCCTGGCCAGCGCCGCCCCCGCCGAGACCGCCGCCTTCGAGGCCCGCCTGGCCGCCGACCCCGCCGACCACGAGGCCCGCGTCGAGCTGGCCCGGGCCCTGGCCGGCGCCGGCCAGCTGGAGGCCGCCGCGGACCACCTGCTGCAGGTCATCGCCGCCGACCGCGACTGGAACGAAGGGGCCGCGCGCGCGCAGCTCCTGACCGTCTTCGAGGCCGCGGGCGGGGCCTCCGACCTGGCCCGCCAGGGCCGGCGGCGCCTGTCCGCCATCCTGTTCGCCTAGGCCATGGCGCCCCGGGCCCTTCCCGTCGACCTGCCCCAGGTCC
>CAIMLY010000097.1 GCA_903842425.1 uncultured Alphaproteobacteria bacterium
GCGCAGCAGCTGGAACGCCGTATCGCCTTCCGCCGCGCCATGAAGCGTTCGATGCAGTCGGCCATGCGTCTCGGCGCCAAGGGCGTCCGCATCAACGTCTCCGGTCGCCTTGGCGGCGCCGAGATCGCCCGGATGGAGTGGTACAAGGAAGGCCGCGTGCCGCTCCATACGCTCCGCGCCGACATGGACTTCGGATTCGCCGAGGCCAAGACCACCTACGGCATCATCGGCGTCAAGGTGTGGGTCTTCAAGGGCGAGGTCCTCGAGCACGATCCCATGGCCATGGACAAGCGCCTGGCCTCCGAGTCCGGCCCGGCCGGCGAGGGTGGCGGCCGCGAACGTTCCGGCGATCGTCCGGACCGGGGTCCGCGCCGCGACCGCCGCGAGACCGCGGGAGCCTAAGAGACAGCCATGCTTTCCCCGAAGAAGACCAAGTACCGCAAGCAGTTCAAGGGCAAGATCCATGGGACGGCCAAGGGCGGCTTCACGCTGAACTTCGGCTCCTATGGCCTGAAGTCGGTCGAGCCCGAGCGGATCACCGCCCGGCAGATCGAGGCGGCCCGGCGGGCGATCACCCGCCAGATGAAGCGCCAGGGCCGGGTCTGGATCCGGATCTTCCCGGACGTTCCGGTCACCGACAAGCCGGCCGAAGTCCGGATGGGCAAGGGCAAGGGCTCCGTGGAGTACTGGGCCGCCCGGGTGCATCCCGGCCGGATCATGTTCGAGATCGACGGGGTGCCGGATGACATCGCCCGCGAGGCGCTGCGTCTCGGGGCCGCCAAGCTGCCGGTGAAGACCCGCATCGTCACCCGCATCGACGCTGTCGCGGAGCACGCGTGATGAAGACTGAAGACCTCCGGGCCATGACCCCCGACCAACTCGGCGAGAGCCTGCTGAACCTGAAGAAGGAGCAGTTCAACCTGCGCTTCCAGGCGGCGACGGGCCAGGTCGAGAAGACCCATCGCGCCGGCGAGATCCGCAAGGACATCGCCCGGATCAAGACCGTCCTGCGCAGCCGCCAGGCCACGGCCTAGGGAGTACGAACATGCCGAAACGCATTCTTGAAGGCGTCGTCGTCTCCGACAAGGGCGACAAGACCGTCGTGGTGAAGGTGGAGCGCACCTTCCTGCATCCGGTGCTGAAGAAGACCGTCCGCCGGTCGAAGAAGTACCACGCCCATGACGAGGCCAACACGTACCAGGCGGGCGAGATCGCCCGCATCATCGAGTGCGCTCCGCGCTCCAAGACCAAGACCTGGGAAGTCCTGCCTAAGGCAGCCGCTTCGCAGGCGTCCTGAGGGAGGCTGATCCATGATCCAGATGCAGACCAACCTCGACGTGGCTGACAATTCCGGCGCCCGCCGTGTCATGTGCATCAAGGTTCTGGGCGGCGCAGGCCGTCGTTACGCCGGCGTGGGCGACAAGATCGTCGTGTCGGTGAAGGAAGCCATTCCGCGGGGCCGCGTGAAGAAGGGCGACGTGCTTCAGGCGATCGTCGTCCGGACCTCCCAGGCCATCAAGCGCAAGGACGGGTCCCTGATCCGCTTCGACCGCAACGCGGCGGTGATCGTCAACAAGCAGAGCGAGCCGATCGGCACCCGTATCTTCGGGCCGGTTCCGCGTGAACTTCGTGCGAAGAACCACATGAAGATCATCTCGCTCGCCCCCGAGGTGCTGTAATGGCCGCGAAGATCAAGAAGGGGGACCGCGTCGTGGTCCTGACCGGCAAGGACAAGGGCCGCCAGGGCGCCGTCCTGAAGGTCCTTCCGAAGGAGGACCGCGTGGTCGTCCAGGGGATCAACATGATCCAGCGTCACACCCGGCCGACCCAGGCCGATCCCCAGGGGGGGATTCGCTCGCGCGAAGCCGCCCTGCATGTCTCCAACGTCGCCATCGTCGACTCCCAGGGCAAGCCGACCCGCGTCGGTTTCCGGGTCGATGACGGCAAGAAGGTCCGTGTGGCCAAGACCACCGGCGAGGTCATCAATGGCTGAGCAAGCTTATGAGCCGCGGCTGAAGACCGAGTATCGCCAGCGCATCCGCGGGGCGATGAAGGACAAGTTCGGCTATTCCAACGAAATGCAGATCCCGCGTCTGGACAAGATCGTCCTGAACATGGGTATCGGCGAGGCGGTCGCCGACTCCAAGAAGGTCCAGGCGGCGATCGGCGACCTGACCCGCATTGCGGGGCAGAAGCCGGTTCCCACCAAGGCCCGGAACTCCATCGCCGGCTTCAAGCTGCGCGAAGGCATGGTGATCGGCGCCAAGGTGACCCTGCGCAAGGACCGCATGTACGAGTTCCTGGACCGGCTGATCACCATCGCCCTTCCGCGGGTGAAGGACTTCCGGGGCCTGAAGCCCACCTCCTTCGACGGCCGTGGCAACTACGCCATGGGGCTGAAGGAGCACATCGTGTTCCCCGAGATCAACTACGACCAGATCGATCAACTGTGGGGCATGGACATCATCGTCGCCACGACTGCGAAGACCGATGAGGAGGCTCGCCAGCTTCTTCGGGAATTCCAGTTCCCGTTCAACGCCTAAGGGACGGGAAGGAAAGGTAACATGGCCAAGAAGAGCGCCGTCAACCGTAACGAGAAGGTCAAGGTTCTCGTCCAGCGCTTCGCCGCGCGCCGCGAGGCGCTGAAGGCGATCGCCAATGACGAGAGCCTGCCGCTGGAGGACCGCTTCGAGGCGCGCCTCAAGCTTGCAGAGCTTCCGCGCAGTTCGTCGAAGACCCGCATCCGCAACCGCTGCGAGGTCACCGGGCGCCCGCGCGCCTACTATCGCAAGCTGAAGATGAGCCGGATCGCCCTGCGCGAACTGGGTTCCCAGGGCCAGATTCCTGGCCTCGTGAAGTCGAGCTGGTGAGGAGGGTCCCATGGTGAACGACCCCGTCGGCGATATGATCGCCCGTATCAAGAACGCCGCCACCCGCGGACGTTCGAAGGTCTCCTGCCCGGCTTCGAAGATGCGCGCCCGCGTCCTCGACGTCCTGGCGGAGGAGGGCTACATCCGCGGCTACCAGCTGCTGGAAAAGCCCGGCGCCTTCCCTGAGTTCGAGATCGAGCTGAAGTACTTCGATGGACGCCCGGTGATCGTCGAGATCCGGCGCGTGTCGAAGCCGGGTCGCCGTGTCTACTCGTCCATTTCGGACCTGAAGCCGGTGAAGAACGGCCTGGGCATCTCGGTCCTGTCGACGCCCAAGGGCGTCATGTCCGACTCCGCGGCGCGTGACGCCAACGTGGGCGGCGAAGTCCTGCTGCGGGTGTACTGACATGTCCCGGATCGGAAAGAAGTCGGTTCCGACGCCCGCCGGCGTCACGGTGACCATCGACGGGCAGACCCTCCTGGTGAAGGGCCCCAAGGGGCAGCTGTCCTGGACCCTGCCGGAAGAGATCGAGCTGCGCCAGGACGGCGCCGAGCTCCTGTTGTCCAAGCGCGTGGACACCACGCGCGCCCAGGCGATGTGGGGTCTGTCCCGCACCCTGGTGAGCAACATGGTGGTGGGCGTGTCGGCCGGCTACGAGGAGGTCCTCGAGCTCGTCTGGGTTGGCTATCGCGCGCAGATGAAGGGCGACGCCCTGAACATGCAGCTCGGGTTCAGCCACGAAGTGGACCTGCCGCCGCCTGAGGGCATCGCCTTCGCAGTGCCCAAGCAGACTGAAATCAGGATCAGCGGGATCGACAAGCAGGCGGTCGGCGAGATCGCCGCCCGCATTCGTCGGATCCGCCCGCCCGAGCCCTACAAGGGCAAGGGTGTTCGCTATCTCGGCGAGAAGGTCCGTCGCAAGGAAGGCAAGAAGAAGTAGGCCATGGCTGTCTCCACCCGTGACTCCGCCAAGCGGCGCGCCGAGCGCACCCGCATCCGGCTCCGCAAGCTGGCCAACGGCCGGCCGCGTCTCTCCGTGTTCCGTTCGTCCAAGAACATCTACGCCCAGGTCATCGACGACGAGAAGGGCGTGACGCTCGCCTCGGCCTCGACCCTCGAGGGTGATGCGCCCCAGAAGGGCTCCGACAAGGCCGCTGCGGCCCGGATCGGCGCCCTTGTGGCCCAGCGCGCGCTCGAAAAGGGCGTGACGGACGTCGTCTTCGATCGGGGCGGCTACATCTATCACGGCCGGGTCAAGGCCCTGGCCGACGCCGCGCGTGAAGCCGGCCTGAACTTCTAGGGGTAACTTGATGGCTCGTGGAAACGAACAACGTGGCGAGGGCGGACAGCGCCGCGGACGGGACCGGGGCGCCCCCGCGGAGGAGCGCGCCGAGTCCGACATCGTCGAGAAGCTGGTGCACATCAACCGCGTTGCGGCGACCGTGAAGGGGGGCCGCAGGTTCTCCTTCGCCGCCCTCATGGTGGTGGGGGACCAGAAGGGCCGGGTCGGTTTCGGCCACGGCAAGGCGCGGGAGGTCCCCGAGGCCATCCGCAAGGCCACCGAGGAAGCCAAGAAGACGATGATCCGCGTGCCGCTCCGCGAGAGCCGCACCCTGCACCACGACGGCGCTGGCCGCTGGGGAGCGGGCAAGGTCATGGTCCGCTCTGCGCCTCCCGGCACTGGCGTCATCGCCGGCGGACCGATGCGCGCCGTGCTTGAAACCCTCGGCGTCCAGGATGTCGTCGGCAAGTCGGTCGGATCGTCCAACCCCTACAACATGGTCCGTGCGACCTTCGAGGCCCTGAAGGCCCAGTCCTCCCCGCGCCAGATCGCCTCCAAGCGGGGCAAGAAGGTCGCCGAGGTCATTGGTCGCCGCGCTGACGGCGCCTCGGCCGCCGCCGACGGAGAATAAGCATGACCAAGGTCACCGTTCGTCAGATCGCCAGCCCCATCCGGCGCAAGAAGGACCAGCGCGCGACCCTCGTCGGCCTGGGCCTGAACCGGATTGGCCGTGTGTCGACCCTCGAGGATACCCCCTCGGTGCGCGGCATGATCGCCAAGGTCCACCACCTGGTCGAGGTGGTGTCCGCCTGACTTCCGGCGGGCTTCCGGGCCCGCCATCGACCCCGTCAAAGCCGAGTCGGGCCTATGCCCGGCGACAGATCTCAGGAGAGAGGCGCCCATGACCAAGCTCAACGAACTCGCCCCGCGTCCCGGTTCCGTGAAGGGCCGCATGCGTGTCGGCCGCGGCCCCGGCTCGGGCAAGGGCAAGACCGCCGGCCGCGGCGTCAAGGGCCAGAAGTCCCGGACGGGCGTTTCGATCGCCGGTTTCGAGGGCGGCCAGATGCCGCTTCACATGCGGATGCCCAAGCGCGGCTTCAACAATCCCTTCGCCCTGGAGTTCGCGGAAGTGAACCTGTGGCGCCTGGAGCAGGCCGTCGCGGCGGGCAAGCTGGACGCCAAGTCGCCGGTGGACGCCGCAGCCCTTGTGGCCGCCGGCGTAATCCGTCGTCCCCTCGACGGCGTGAAGCTGCTGGGCAAGGGAGAACTCAAGGCCAAGCTCAACCTGACCGTCTATGCGGCCTCGGCTGCGGCGAAGGCGGCGGTGGAGAAGGCGGGCGGTACGGTGACCACGACCGCGCCCGTCGATACCGGCGAGCCGAAGGGCAAGCTGCAGAAGAAGGTTCGCGCCTGATCCTGCGGTCGCGGTCCGGCAAGGGCTGACAGTCCGCCGCCCGCACCCTATCTTGGACCGGTCACCAGTGAGGGCGTCCCATGGCTTCGGCCGCTGAGCAGCTTGCCGCAAACATGAACTTCGGGGCCTTCCAGAAGGCCACCGAACTCCACAAGCGGATCTACTTCACCCTCATCGTGCTGGTGGTCTACCGGCTCGGGACCTATCTCCCGATCCCGGGGATCGACGCCGCCGCCTTCTCGGCCGCCTTCAAGGGCCAGTCCCAGGGCATCCTGGGGATGTTCAACCTGTTCTCCGGCGGCGCCGTCGAGCGGATGGCCGTCTTCGCCCTGAATGTTGGGCCCTACATCTCGGCGTCAATCATCGTCCAACTCCTCGGCGCCATCTATCCGCCGTGGGAGAAGCTGCGGAAGGAAGGCGGGGAGGCGGGCCGCAAGACCCTCAACCAGTACACCCGCTACCTGACCGTGGTCCTGGCCATCGTCCAGGCCGCGGCCATCGCCGCAAGCCTCCAGGCCAGCCCAGGCCTGGTCGTGAACCCGGGCCCCTTCTTCACCCTGTCCACCGTGGTGACGCTGACGGGCGGCACCATGCTGCTCATGTGGCTGGGCGAGCAGATCACCAGCCGCGGCGTGGGCAATGGCGTCTCGCTGATCATCTTCGCCGGGATCGTCGCCGGCCTGCCGACCGGTGTGCTCCAGCTGCTCACCGTCATGCGGACTGGCCAGGTGTCCAGCTTCGGCGGGGTGATGATCTTCATCCTGGCCATCGCGGTCATCTTCGCCATCGTCTTCATGGAGCGGTCGCAGCGCCGGATCCTCGTCCAGTACCCCAAGCGCCAGCAGGGGAACCGGATGTTCGGAGGCGAAAGTTCCTTCCTGCCCCTGAAGGTCAACACCGCAGGCGTCATCCCGCCGATCTTCGCCTCCTCCCTCCTGCTGCTGCCGGCGACGGCCATGGGCTTCCTCGCGACCGCGAACCTGCCTCAGTGGCTCCAGTGGCTGCCCGGGGCGGTGGCCCAGCTGCAGCACGGGCAGCCGGTTTTCATGGTGTTCTACGGCGCCCTGATCATCTTCTTCTGCTTCTTCTACACCTCCATCGTCTTCAATCCGGACGAGACCGCCGAGAACCTCCGCAAGTACGGCGGGTTCCTGCCCGGCATCTCGCCCGGCAAGCGGACCGCAGCCTACCTCGACCACGTCCTGACCCGGCTGACGGTCATCGGGGCGGCCTACATCACGGCGGTGTGTCTCCTGCCTGAGGCGCTGATCGGGTTCTACAAGGCGCCCTTCTACCTGGGGGGCACCTCGATCCTGATCGTGGTCAGCGTCACGATGGACACGGTGACCCAGATCCAGTCACATCTTCTCTCGCACCAGTATGAGGGGCTGATCCGCAAGTCGCGACTGCGCGGCGGGCGGGAACGCTAGGCGATCAGGCGCAACAACGGCCCGGGACAGGGCCGGACGATGGGGGCGGCGCAGCATGAACCTTATCCTTTTCGGCCCGCCTGCAGCGGGCAAGGGCACCCAGGCCAAGCGGCTCGTCGAGACCCGCAACATGGTCCAGCTCTCCACCGGCGACATGCTCCGCGCCGCCATCGCCTCCGGGTCCGAACTCGGCCGGCGTGTCGAGGGCGTGATGCAACGGGGCGACCTGGTGACGGACGAGATCGTGATCGCCCTCATCGAGGACCGCCTGCCCGAGGCCGAGGCGGCCGGAGGGGCCATCTTCGACGGCTTTCCCCGCACCCTTGCCCAGGCCGAGGCCCTGGACGCCATGCTGAAGGGCAGGGGAGCCGGCATCGACCTGGTCATCCGCCTCAAGGTGGATGACGAGGCCCTGACCCGCAGGATCGCGGGCCGGTTCGCGGAGTCGGGGCGACCCGACGACAATCCCGAGAGCTTCCGGGTGCGCCTGGACGCCTACAACGCCCAGACCGCGCCGCTGATTCCCTATTACGCCGACGCCGGAAAGCTGGTGGAGATCGATGGCATGGGGTCCATCGATGCGGTCGCCGGCGCCATCGACGCGGCCCTCGGGCGCGCTTGAGGCGGGTTCCTGGCGCTTCGCGTTGAAAAAGGGCGCCCTCGGCA
>CAIMLY010000098.1 GCA_903842425.1 uncultured Alphaproteobacteria bacterium
AAAAGACCAGGGTGATCTCGTCCGGGGTCGACAGCCGCGCGGCGCGGGCGGCGGCCAGGGTGAGGCCCAGGACAAGGGCGAGGAGGACGCCGCAGACCAGGGCCAGCTTCACCAGGTCCAGCGCCCCGAGTCGGCTCCAGAGCCCGCCCGTGACGGCGTCCGAGAAGGCGGCGTAGACCACCAGCAGGATCGAGCCCCGGTCCAGCCGGGACAGGGCCTTCGCGCGCCCGGCGACGAAGCCGGCGATCCAGGGCCGAAGCAGATGCCCGGCCAGGAAGGGCGCCAGCAGCTGGAGGACGATGGCCTGCACGCCCTCCAGGGACACGCCGCCGCCGGTGCGGTGAAGCAGGAGCCCGGCTAGCACGGGCGTGAGGCCGATGCCGATCAGGTTCGAGGCCGTCGCCGCCGCCACCGTGGCCGCCACGTTCCCGCGGGCGATGGCGGTGAATCCGATGGAAGACTGGATGGTGGAGGGCAGGCAGCCAAGGAAGACCAGGCCTGGAGCCAGGCTCGCCGGCAGGATCCAGGCAGGCAGGTTGGCGGCGCCGAGGGTCAGGACCGGGAAAAGAACGAAGGTGGAGGCCAGGACCAGGGCGTGCAGCCGCCACTGGGTCGCGCCGGCGATCACCGCCTGGCGGGAGAGCCGGGCTCCGTGCAGGAAGAAGACGAGGCCAATGCCCACAGAGACGGCGACGTCCAGGACGGGGCGGGCTTCGCCCCGGGCTGGCAGCAGGGTGGCCAGGACCACCATGCCGAGGATCAGGAGAATGTAGACGTCGGGCTTCAGCCGCGCGAGCCAGCGCGCGCCTCCGCCCGCGGTCATGCGTCGACCAGGAAGGACAACTGGCGCTCGGCCATCGTGTTGCGGCCCTCGGCTATCTCACGGTCCAGAAGGCGGGTCGGATAGTCGCCGGTGAAATAGTGGTCCGTGAACTGCGGGCTTTCCGCATTCCGCGGCCCCGCCTCCATCGCCCAGTAGAGGCCATCCACCGACAGGAAGCCCATGGAGTCCACATTCAGGATGCGTGCGATGTCCTCGACGCTGTGCTGCGCCGCCAGCAGCTTGTCCCGGTCGGGCATGTCGATGCCGTAGAAGTCGGGCCACTGGATCGGCGGCGAGGCCGATCGCAGGTGGACCTCTGCGGCGCCGGCCTCGCGGACCATGCGGACGACCCGGATGGAATTGGTGCCACGGACGATGGAATCGTCGATCAGCATCACCTTCTTGCCGGCGAGGACGGCGCGGTTCGGGGACAGCTTCATTCGAACCCCGGTCTCCCGGGCGCCCTGGGTGGGCTGGATGAAGGTCCGGCCGACATAGTGGTTGCGGATGATGCCCATCTCGAAGGGCAGGCCGGCCTCCTGCGCAAAGCCAAGGGCTGCAGGGACCCCGGAGTCCGGGACCGGGACGACCACGTCGACGTCCGCCGGCGTCTCCATGGCCAGCCGACGGCCCATCCGCTTGCGCACTTCATAGATGGACTTGCCATTCACGACGCTGTCGGGACGGGCGAAGTAGACGTACTCGAAGATGCAGGGTCTGGCCCGGGCAGCGGGGAAGGGGCGCAGGCTCTGGATGCCGTCATGGTCGATGACGACCATCTCGCCATGCTCGATGTCGCGCACGAACCGGGCGCCGATCATGTCCAGGGCGCAGGTCTCTGAGGCCAGGACCGGGTGGCCGTCGAGGTCCCCCAGGACCAGGGGCCGGATGCCCAGTGGGTCCCGGACGCCGATCAGTTTCTTGTTGGTGATGGCGACCAGGGCATAGCCGCCCTCGATCTCACGAAGGGCGTCGATGAAGCGGTCCACCAAGCGGGGCCGCCGGGAGCGCGCGATCAAGTGGAGGATCACCTCGGAGTCCGAGGTGGACTGGAAGATCCGTCCCTCGGCCACCAGTTGCTGGCGCAGGGTCAGGAAGTTGGTCAGGTTGCCGTTGTGGGCCAGGGCGATGCCGCCCGTGTCCAGGTCGGCGAACATGGGCTGGACGTTGCGGATGACGCTGCCGCCGGCCGTCGAATAGCGCGTGTGCCCGATGGCGAAGGCGCCCGGCAGCCGGGTGGTCAGGTCGCCGCCGGCGAAGGCGTCGCCGACATAGCCCATGTGCCGCTCGGTGTGAAAACCGTGCCCGTCAAAGCTGGCGATCCCACAGGCTTCCTGGCCGCGGTGCTGCAGGGCGTGGAGCCCCAGGGCCGTCACCGCCGAGGCGTCCTCGACGTCGAAGACCCCGAAGACGCCGCATTCAAGCCGCGGGGAGTCGTCGTCAGGATCCCGGGGTGACCATCGATCGGCGGGGGTCTTCACCAGGGCGTCTCCGATGCCTTGTCGCGATCAGGGGGCTCGGCGCTGTCATATCCCCCGGCGGCCCCGGTGTCACCCTCGACCCGCTCACCGAGGGCGTCTCCGACCGCCTCTCCCACCTTCGGCGCCCACCGGCCCGCGAGATCCAGCCCCTTTGGCGCCAGGCCCCGGATCAGCCCGGCGGAGCGCTCGGTCAGGGGATAGAAGAGCGAGCCCTTGAGCCAGGCCGGGGCATGGGTTTCCGGGGTCGCGGCCGTGAAGGCCAGGTTGCAGACCCCGAGGAAAAGAATCGCCCGCACCAGGCCGAACCCGAACCCCATCGCCCGGTCGAGGGCGTTCAGGAGTCGCGCCTGGCGGACGCCGCCGGTAAGCCCGGACCCCAGGAGCCGGAGGGCCAGGTAGGCCGCAGCGAAGAGAAGGAGGAAGGCGAGGGGCGCCGCCGCCCAGTCCGGATCGAGCCGGGCGTCGACCAGGGGTTCGAGGTGGCGGAGCCCCAGGACGGCAGCCCCGAGCGCAAGGACCAGCGAGACCAGGGAGACCAGTTCCTTCACCGCGCCCTGGACATAGCCCAGGCCTGCCGAGATCAGCAGGATGGCCAGGACGATGAGGTCGAACGGGATCATCT
>CAIMLY010000099.1 GCA_903842425.1 uncultured Alphaproteobacteria bacterium
ACCCGCCAGGTGTAGATCCAGGCGGTGACGAAGGTCAGGGCGCTGATGAGAAAGTGGGCACGGCCATTGAGGTCGGACCGGCTGCGGTTGTCCCGGCGGTCCAGGAGCGACCGGATCGTCCGGAACAGTTCGACATAGGCCTGATTTACGCTCTCGCAGTTCAGGGCCCGGACATCGTTGAAGACGGTCAGGGGCTCGGCCTCGCCCAGTTCGATCCGCCGCTGGAGGTCGATGAAGAGGTGAATGAAGGCCTCGACCCGCTGCCGTTCAGTGTCGTGAGCCCGGGCCGCCTCGACCAGGGCCTGGAGCCTGGCGATGCTGCGCTCGAAGGCCGCGGCGGCAAGGTCCTCCTTGTTGCGGAAATAGTAGATGACCCCGGTGGGCACGAGGTCCAGGCGGGCGGCGACGTCGCCGAGGGTCATGCCCCGCACGCCATGGCGATTCATCTCGCGGACCGCTGAGGCGATGATGGCGTCGCGCCTCGCAATGTAGCGCCGGCTGGGCGTCCGGGCCGCAGGCGCGCCCTGGGTGGCCTCGGCGGCGGGATCTTCGGTGGTCATGAGCGGCTCCGCGCCGGTCGCCGGGCCAGGACCGGCAGGCTTTCCCCGGGGATAGTGTGGCTTGTGAGGCCGGTCAATCAGGGCGAATATCGGGGGCAGGCGGCGCACAGACGCCACGGGGGGAAACCATGCTTCTGCAGGGACTGAAGGTCGTCGAGCTCGCCACCTGGATCGCCGCGCCGGGCTGCGCCGCCGTCATGGCCGACTGGGGCGCCGACGTCATCAAGGTCGAGTCCCTGGGGGGCGACGCCACCCGCACCTTCTTCCCCGAAAGCCCCGAGACCCCCGGCAATCCCATCTTCACCATGGAGAACCGGGGCAAGCGCGGCGTGGCGCTGGACATCGCCTCGCCCGACGGCCGGGAGGCCCTGCTGGCCATCCTGAAGGACGCCGACGTCTTCATCACCAATGTGCGCCCCGGCGCCCTGAAGCGCGCGCGGCTGGACTATGAGGCCCTGCATGCGGCCTTCCCCCGGCTGATCTACGCCAGCGTTTCCGGGGTTGGGCTTGAGGGACCGGACGTGGACCTGCCGGCCTTCGACATCACCGTCTTCTGGACCAAGAGCGGGGTCGGCCGCTCGCACATTCCCCCGGACCAGGAGCCCTTCGCCTGCCGCCCCGGCTTTGGCGACCATACCACCGCCCTGGCCACCCTGTCCTCGGTCCTGGCGGCCCTGCATGAGCGGCATGCGACGGGGCGCGGACGGCTGGTGGAGTGCTCCCTCCTGCGCACGGCGGCCTACGCCCTGGGCTGGGACATGGCCACCCAGCTGCGCTTTGGCGAGGCGCCCACCACCCAGCCCCGGAGCCTGCGCCCGCATCCGATCTCGGGGATCTATTTCCGGACGCTGGACGACCGCTGGATCACCTTCGTGCTCAAGGGCCCCACCTGCTACCCGACACTCATGAAGGTGCTGGGGCATCCCGAGGTCGTCGACGATCCCCGCTACGCCCTGCCGACGATGGACCTCGACATCGTGCGCGAGATCCGCGCCCGGGCCGACCAGGCCTTCGCGCGCATGACCCTGGCCGAGGCCGCCGTGATCCTGACCGAGGCGGACCTGGCCTGGGCGCCCCTGCAGAGCCTGTCCGAGGTGGTGGGCAGCGAGCAGTACCTGGCCACGGGCTGTGCCGTGGAGGTGTCGGATGGCTGGGGCGGGCGCATGGCCTCGCCGGCGGCCCCGGGCCGCTTCCCCGAGGGGGCGCCCGAGGTGACCCGGGGGGCGCCGAAGCTAGGCGAGCACACCCGCGAGGTCCTGGCCGAGGCCGGGGTCGCCGAGGCGGTGATCCAGAAAGTCATGGCCCGGCTCGGGTGAGCACGGGCCACGACAGGCGCTGAGGCGTCAGCCCCCGCCCGGAGGCGGGGGCCTGGCCGATCAGTTGTAGACTTCGAACAGGCCGGCGCCGCCCTGGCCGCCGCCGATGCACATGGTCACCACGGCCCACTTGGCCTTGCGGCGCTGGCCTTCCTGCAGGACGTGGCCCGTCAGCCGGGCGCCGGTCATGCCGAAGGGGTGGCCGATGGCGATGGAGCCGCCGTTCACGTTGTACTTCTCGGGGTCGATGCCGAGGTGGTCGCGGCAGTAGAGGCACTGGCTCGCGAAGGCTTCGTTCAGCTCCCACAGGTCGATGTCGTCGACCTTCAGGCCATTCCGCTTCAGCAGCTTCGGAATGGCGAAGACCGGGCCGATGCCCATCTCGTCGGGCTCGCAGCCGGCGACGGCCCAGGAGACGAAGCGGCCGAGGGGCTTGAGGCCCCGGCGCTCGGCTTCCTTGCCTTCCATGAGCAGGACCGCGGCGGCGCCGTCGGACAGCTGGGAGGCGTTGCCCGCGGTGATGAAGTTGCCTTCGCCCATGACGGGCTGGAGCTTGGACAGGCCATCCAGGGTGGTGTCGGGACGGTTGCACTCGTCGCGGTTCACCACGTAGTCGACGATGGTCTCTTCCTTCGTCTCCTTGTTGACCTGCTTCATCTTGGTCTTCATCGGGACG
>CAIMLY010000100.1 GCA_903842425.1 uncultured Alphaproteobacteria bacterium
CCTCCAGAAGACCCTCGGCCAGCAGAGGCTGGTCACCTTCGAGCCCGGCAGGGCCGCCATCGAATACCTGGCCGGCGCGCACATGTGCCACTCCGGCGGGGTTGTGCAGGGCGGCTTCATCTGCGGCTGGATCGACGCCGCAATGGCCCACGCCGCCATGGCCGGCGGCGGGGACATGACTCCCATGTCCCTGGAGCTGAAGGTCAGCTTCTTTGCCCCTGCCCGCCCGGGGCTGGTCATTGCCGAGGCCTGGATCGAACGCGCCGGCAAGTCCACCTGCTTCGCCGAGGGCCGCCTCCTCAACGCGGCCGGCGAGGTCCTCGCCAAGGGCACCTCGACCATCCGCCTGATCCCGCGCGCAAAGGTCGAGGCCGGTTCACGGGCGGCGGCGGGCTGACACTCGGTCAGGGTGTGCCCCCGGCGCCACTGAAACAAAACCGTCACCGGACTGTCGCCCGACAGCCATGAATCCTCGCCAAGGGAGGACCTCGACCGCTGTCCCGCGGCCCAGGTCCACCCGGCAGGATGAATGGCATGAAACTCCCGACCCCCTCGGCGGCGCTCCGCCTCGCCCTCCTCTGCAGCACGGCCCTGGCGACTCCGCTGGCGGCCCAGGCCCAGGACGCCGGAGCGGTGAGCGAACTGGTGGTCACCGCCTCCCGGCCGATCGCCGAGTCGGAGGCCGCCGCCCTCCGCACCCAGAAGCTTTCCGACTCCCTGGTGGCCGTAGCCGCCTCGGACAGCGTCGGTCGACTGCCCGACCAGAACATCGCCCAGGCCGCCAGCCGCCTGCCCGGGGTCGCCGTCGAGCGCGACCAGGGCCAGGCCCGCTACGTCAGCCTCCGCGGCGCCCCGAACTACTGGACGACCCTCAGCTTCGACGGGATCAACGTGGTCAGCCCCGAGGGTCGCGACGCCCGGTTCGACTCCGTCCCCTCGGCCATCGCCTCGCAGATCATCGTCTCGAAGGCCGTGACGCCGGACATGCCGGGCGAGACGGTCTCGGGCAACGTCAACATCATCACCCGGTCCGCCTTCGACTATCCGGGCCTGAAGCTGGGCGGGAAGGTCGGCTACGGGATCGCCGAGCTGGGCGACAAGCCCCAGTACGAGGCCTATGGCGTCGCCTCCAACCGGTATGACCTTGGCGATGGCGAGGTCGGCTTCGTCCTGTCCGCCTCCTACTTCCAGCGGGACATGGTGACCGACAACTTCGAGACCGACTTCGAGCGGGTCTCGCAGGACCAGCGCCCGGGAAACCTCACCCGTTTCTGGGCGCAGGAAGCCGAGAACAAGCTCTACCGCCTGACCCGCAAGAACTGGTCGGTCTCGGCCCGGGGCGACTGGCGCCAGGGCGACAACCAGATCTCCTTCCGCTCGATCTACACGACCTTCACGGATGACGAGATGCGGGACAACTACCGCTTCGACCTCGATGACCGCCAGTCCGACCTCGTCGCCTCGACCGAACCCTGCGCCACGACGGTGAACCCGACCCCGACCAACACCGGGTATGCCGACATCTGCAACGGCAACACGCCGCTCAGGGGGACCGTCTACGGCATCGACATCCGCCAGCGTTCGACCCTGCGGGCCTTCGAGCAGTCGATCTTCACCAACACACTGGAGGGCCAGCACGGCTTCGGCGACGGCTGGACCCTGAACTGGCTGGCCAACTTCACGGAGTCAAAGGACGACCGCTCCGTGGTCGGCGAGACCACCTGGGACAGCCCCAGCACCCGCACCCTGCGGCCGACGGTGGCCTACGACTTCTCCGACCCGGACCGCTCGCGCCTGGTCCTGGCGACCACCCTGCAGCTGTCCAGCCCCACGCGGTACCAGGCGGGAACGCCGGTGACGGCGATCGACACCTTCACCAAGCCGCCGGGTTCCCTGACGATCCTCGACGCCGTCGACACCACCACGGCCTACACAGGCCGGATCTGGTTGGCGAAGGAGGCGGCCTTCCTGGGCGGAGAGGCCACCTTCCTGGTCGGCCTCCAGTTCGACCAGCGGACAAAGGTCGCAGACGAAAAGAACATGGTGCTGAACACGGCGGCCCAGTTCACCGCCATCGGCATCCCCACGGACTACAACGCCTTCTCCCTGGACCAGTCCTTCCTCGGCGAGATCCCGATGGACTACACCTTCCGCTACTTTGACGCGGACAAGATGCGCACGGCCGCAGGCGCCGCCCGCAAGGCCTATGCCTTCAACCCGGTCGCCGGCAACAACTACGACGTCCGCGAGCAGGTCCTGGCCGGCTACGCCATGGGCACGGTGAAGTGGGACTGGGGCTCGGCCATCGGCGGGGTGCGGGTCGAGCACCTGAACAACCGCGGCGTCGCCCTGGCCACGGTCGCCGGCGTCAGCGGCCTGGTCACGGCCGAGTCCGACCGCACCCTCGTCTTCCCCAGCCTGCACGTGAACGTGAACCTGGACGACACCAAGAAGCTGCGCCTGTCCTACAACAGCGGCGCCGCCCGGGCCGACTATGACCAGCTGCGCCCGAACGTGACGGTGAACGACGCCAACCAGACGATCTCGGGCGGCAACCCGGCGGTCCGGCCCGAGCTGGCGCACGGCCTCGACGCCTACCTGGAATGGTATGTCGAGCCGCAGGGCTACCTGATGGCCGGCGTCTTCTTCAAGCGGGTGGAGGACGTCCTCTACCGGCAGACCCGGACCTTCGGCTCCGACGCCCTGAACAGCAACGGGATCGACAGGTCAGGTTACCTCTTCTCGGGCATCACGAATGGCGGCGACGGAAACCTGGTTGGCCTGGAGCTGGCCGCACAGTTCCAGTTGGACCCCTGGGTGGAGAGCCTTGGCGTCCCGGACTGGATGGGGGGCTTCGGCGTCAGCGCCAACGCCACCTTCAACAGCAGCAAGGTGCTGAAGCCCGCCATCGGGTCCATCCCGGCGCGCAAGCTGCGCCTGCCGGGGACCTCGGACGAGGTCTACAATGTCAGCGGCTACTACGAGAAGTACGGCCTGTCCCTGCGCCTCAGCTACCAGAAGCGCTCCGCCTGGCTGGATGGCTTTGCAGATGACCTGGCCGACGCCGGCGACACCTACTGGGCCGAGGACGACGAGCTGGACTTCTCGGCCCGCTATGAGGTGAACAAGAACGTCGAGGTCTATTTCGACGCCACCAACCTTCTGAACAACCCGGGCCGCCGCTTCGCCGAGCCGGGCAATCTCCTGACCGCGACGGGCACGCCCACCGGCTTCACGGACATCTACACCATCGAGTGGGAGCGGTTCGGCCGCCGCTTTGCGGGCGGAGTGCGGGTGACCTTCTGATGCCGGCGGCCCGGCCAACCGGCCTCGCCCTGCTCCTCGCCTCACTCCTTGCGGCGTCGGCGTCGGCCCAGACCGTCGCCGTCCCCGCCAGGGGCCAGACCGTTCCAGTGGGAACGGTGGCGGACGACGCCGCCGACGATCCCGCCATCTGGCGCGATCCCCGCAATCCCGGGAGGAGTCTCATCGTCGGGACGGACAAGAAGGCGGGCCTGCATGTCTACCGCCTGTCCGGGGAGAGCGTGCACTTCACCCCGGCGGGCCGGGTGAACAACGTCGACCTGGTGGACCTCGGCGCCCGGGGCGTCCTGGTGGTCGCCTCTGACCGGAATGATCCGGCCAGGGCCCGCCTGAAGCTCTACCGGCTCGATACCCGCCGGGGCATCCTGGCCCCGCTGGGCGAGACCGACGGCGGAGCGGGCGAGGCCTATGGGGTCTGCCTGGCCGTGCTGGACGGCCAGGTCCATGTCTTCTCGGTGCTCAAGGATGGACAGGTCGTCCAGGTCC
>CAIMLY010000101.1 GCA_903842425.1 uncultured Alphaproteobacteria bacterium
AGGCCCCGATCCCGCCCGTGCGCAGGAACTCGCCCACCCGGCCGTAGTCGCGCAGGGTCATGGACAGGCAGCAGCCGCCGGCCTCCTGGCTCCGTTCGTCGATCATCCAGAGGGCGTCCTGCTCCATGCCGTAGGGCTTCCAGATCTTTTCGGAGAGATATGCCGACAGCGACTTTCCGGTGGCCGAGGTGACCAGCACGCCGATCATGTTGGTCTCGCCGGTCGTGTAGACCCACTTGGCGCCCGGGGCGGCCTCGCGCGGCAGCTTGCGCATGTAGCTGACGGTGGAATCGAGGCCGGGGTCCGCCGGGGTCGAGAACAGCAGGGCCACGTCGCTGTTGGGGTCGGTGTAGTCCTCGTTCCACTTCACGCCCGAGGTCATGGTCAGCAACTGGCGGACGCTGACCTGGTCGTAGGCGCTGCCGCGCAGGCCGGGGATGTAGCGGGTGACCGCATCGTCCAGGCTCTTGATGTAGCCATCCTTCACCGCCGCCCCCACCAGGGTGGAGGTGACTGACTTGGCCACCGAGAAGGAGGTCCAGCGGCCGTCAGGGCCGTAGCCCAGCCCATGCCGCTCCAGCCGCACCTTGCCGTCCTGCAGGACGAGGATGCCGGCGGTCTTTTCCGAAGACATGAAGGCGGCGAGGTCGAAGGGCTGGCCGCCAACGGTTGTCACCGACAGGGGCGCGCCCGGCGGAAGGGCGTGGACGCGCTGGCCCCGGGCGGCCGTGCTCACGGGGAAGTGCGCCTCCATCTTCGGGAAGCCGGCCTCCTTCTGGGATTGCGACCAGAAGAGGACCGAGGCCGGCGGCGGCGGCTTGTCGGCCGCAGCGGCCAAGGACGGAAGCCCCGCGAGGGCCATGCCGGCGGCGAGAAGGAGGGCGCGCATGAGTTTTCTCCGGATCGGGAGCAGGTGGGTCAGGCCGGCCCCAGGGAAGGGGCGCAGCGAAAGCGAGAACGTGCGCAGCCAGCCTAGAGCCGGTTGTGCGTCCCGTCGCAGAGCGGGGCGCCGGAGGTCTGCTTGCAGGCGCAGAAATAGACGGTGCGGCTCTCGGGGGCCTCCCACTTCTGGGGGAGGAAGTCCGTGCCCTCGCGCAGGTGGGCGCCGTCGCAGAAGGGCTGGTTCTTCGACAGGCCGCAGGTGCACCAGAAATAGGCCTTCCCGGCCTCAACCTCGACCGGCATGGGAGCCTTGCCCGCCACAACCGCTTTCCTGTCCGACATCTTTGTCTCCCCTGGGGCCCCAGGCGGGCCCGTCCAGTTACGGTATCGTCATCCCCGCAGGCCCGGAAGCCCCGGGTTCAGGAGGCCCCCGACTCAGGAGCCCCCCACTCAGGAGCCCCCCACTCAGGAGCCCTTGGCCGGCTTGGCCTCCGTCTTTGCCGCGTCCGCCGCCTTTGCCGCCTCGGCCTCAGCCTCTTCGGCGCGGGCGCCGGCGAGGATGCCCGGCAGGGCGTAGTTGCCCTCATGGCAGGCGTATTCGTAGATCTCGCCGTTCAGGGCCGAGAACTCGTACTCGCCGCCCCAGGGCGCATCCCACAGGGTCGGGTCCTCGACCTGGAAGGCGTAGTGGACCCGGTCCTTCGCCACGCGGGTGAAGCGCTCGGTGACCTTCAGCTTCTCCCACGAGCCACGATAGGCCTGGCGTGCGGGGATGTTGACGGTCTCGACCACCAGGGTGTCGCCGTCCCAGCGGCCGATGGAATCGCCCATCCAGGGCCGGACGCCGTCGGTGCGGTGGGTCCCGTTCAGCCGGATCAGGCGCACGTCGTGGACCATCTCGACCAGGATGGCCACCGTGTCGGGGCCCTGAACGATCTTGTAGTTGTTGTTGTAGAAGCCGTTGGGGAACATGGGCGGCCCGGCGTTGCGGCCGAAGGACAGGATGCAGCGCTCGCCCAGGGCCCGGGTCTCGGGATTGTCGGCGGACCTCCGGAACATCTCGGCGTTGAAGCGGGCCGGGGGCGGGGCGTCAGCCCTGCGCTTGGGCGGTTGGCCGTCCGGCGTGGTCAGGAAGGACGTCCGGGGCTCGCCCCTCACCCGCATGACCGTGGAGCCCGGCTCCAGCCAGCCCCGGTCGTAGCCGCCCACGGCGCCGCCCGCCGCGGCGAACTCGGGCCGGACGCCGGCAGGAATCTCACCGCCGACCTTAGGGGCCCCCTGCTCCGGATCGATGCTCTGATTGCCGCGCTCGACCTCGCTGACGGCCTGGGACTCCAGTTTCCGGACCTCATCCTCCGTGTAGGTCGCCCGGGCGCCCAGGGCCGCGGCCCGGGTCTCCGGCGTGAGGGAGGCGTTGCTCCAGTTCCCGGACAGGTCCGGCTGGCCGTACATGTTGCGAGGCGCCTTGAAGGGCGGAGCGGCCAGGGCCGGACCGGCCCCAAGAGCCAGGACGAGCGCGATGAGGACGGGCTTGGACATGCTTCCTCCGGGGGAGCCTTTGGCGGGACTGGCCGGCTAGAGCGGCCTTGCACCAAGTCTAGGGGCGCCCGGCCCCGGGGGCAATGCGCCCGGGTCGCCTCAGCGCCTGGCAGGCCGGGCGCTCAGGAAATCCGCCGCCGAGAAACCCTCGGGCGCAGAGACCTCGGCGATGGGATCGTCCCTGTCGTCGAACTCCAGCCTCAGGGCCCGGGTCATGATGGCGTGCATGCCGTAGAGGGCGGTGATGTAGGTGAATTCCAGGATCTCCTCGTCGCCCCAGAAGGCGCGAAGGGCGTCAAACACCCCAGGCGGCGTGCGGCCCGAACCGGTGGTCAGGCAGTCGGCATAGGCCAGGACCGCCCGCTCGCGCGCGTCAAAGGCGTCAGAGACCGTCCAGGCGGGAATCGCCGCGATCTTCTCTTCCGGCACGCCCAGGCCCCGGAGGGACTTGCAGTGCTGGGAAAAGACGAACTGGCTGCCGTGCGCCCAGCCGGCCCGGGTCTGGCCCAGCTCGCGCAGGACGGGATCGATCTTGCGGTCAGGGTGGCGGTAGACGCCGAAACCCTCCACCGCGTGGCGGAAGATATCGGGGGCCAGCGCGAAGACGGTCCACCAGTCGCCCGGCGTGCCGGTGGCGGTGCCCGGCTCGGCCACCGGGTCCCGGCCCGGGCCGAACAGCAGGTCGTAATAGCGGTGGATGAGGTCCGAGCTGACCTCGGCCCGGGAAACCTGCCGCAGGACGGGCATGGCTCAGCCTCCGGTCCGGGCGGTCTGGATGGGGGCGCCGGCGGCGTCCTGCACCAGGCCCTGGCTGCGGCCCCCGTCCGCGGTCGCCGCCTCGTGCTCGACGTCCGCCGGGCCCATGGGTCGGGTCCAGGCGGCGAACTCCAGGCAGACCCCATCCGGATCGAAGAAATAGACCGAGCGCACGAAGACCTCGTCCGTCACCTCGGCGCTGATCTGGAAGGCCGAATTGTCGTGGTTGAAGACCGGCGAGACCTCGATCCCCTTGGCCTTGAGCCGCTCCACATAGGCGTCGAACTTTTCGACCGGCACGTTGAAGGCCAGGTGGTTCATGGAGCCGTGGGCGGTCACCAGACCGCCCTCGTGCGGCAGGGTGCGCGGCGAGGAGACGCCGGGGGCGTTCGCCGGGGCGTCCGGGAACCAGAAGAAGGCCAGGGAATCGCCGTTGCCGATGTCGAAGAAGAAGTGCTGGCCCGATTTCATGGGCAGTTCGATCGTCTTCACCAGGGGCATGCCCAGGACGTCGCGGTAGAATTCCACCGTTCGGGCCATGTCCCGGCAGACCAGGGCGATGTGGTTGACGCCACGGATGTCGAACTCGGTGTTGGCGGGGGCGGTCATGGTGGGCGGGTCTCCGGCGAAGGTCAGGCGGCTAGCTGATCCCCTTGGCCGGCCGCCGTCAAACCCCCTCAGCCACCGGCCCGCCGGCAGCAGCCGGACAGGACCTCCCCAGAGGGGGTCGTGACCACCGCCTCGTAGGGATAGGACAGGTCGGACATGCCGTCGGAGCAGCCGGGAGCCCGCCGGATCAAGACAACCTGCCCCGCAGGCCGTCCCTGGGCCGAAAGACGCTGGACCTGGACCCGGGTGTCCCCGGCGGCCGTCTGCCGCGGGCTGGCCTGCAGCACCATCTCCGGACCCTCTGGCCGGCTCATCCGCGCCTGGCCGCCAGCCAGCTTCAGGCCCCAGAAGGGTTCGGTCCCCGAACACTGCAGGATCAGGGGAGCGGAGTCCGGATCGCCGGCAGCGAGGCGTGGGGCCGGCGCCCAGGCGGGCCGGTCGCCGGCGCCGGGCGGCAGGACCTCCCAGAAGACCATGTCCTCGCCCTCGGCGATCCGGCCGGTGAGGATCAGGCCCTTCGCGCCAGCCGGCAGGGATCCGGACCGGGCGGCGCCGGGATCGGGCGCCGCGCGCAGGACCAGGGGACCGGGCCCGGCGACTGAATAGCGCAGCCCGGGATCCGGCGTGGAGACGGCCGCCGCCATGCCCCCAAGGGCGATGATGGACAGGAGCCCGACCAGCCAGGGTTTCATGTCAGGCCTTCCGCCGCATGACGCGCATGTCCGGCAGGTTCGCCCCCGGGGTCTCGATGCCCAGGGCCTGGATGATGCCCGAGAAGACCTCGGCCTCGGTCATGTTCCGCCCCGGCTCGGGCCGGCCGGACAGGGGGTCGAAGCCGTAGGTCATGAGGGTCTCGGGATCGACGCCGCCCAGCACCCGGCCGCCGTTCGCCAGGGGCGAGACGATCAGGGCGCCGTTGTTCAGGTCATGCCCCGAGCCGAAGGTCATGGCGCCCTCCGGCCGGTTGCGGCTGCGGCCGAACTCGGTGGCCACGTAGAGGAGGCTGTGGTCCCAGTAGCTCTTGCCCCCCGCCAGTTCCTCGCTCTTGAGGAGGGTGATCAGCCGGTCGGCCACACTCAGGACCCGGCTCCACATCAGGGACTGCACCTCGCGGTGCGCCTGGTGCGAGAAGTCGAAGGCGATGGGCGTGTTGCGCATGTCGCCGGCGGACAGGCCGCCCCGGCCCAGGGCCGCGCCCTTGTTGAAGACCGCCGAGTTCTCCGGCCCGAGGGTGACCGTCGAGGCCACGCCGCAGCGGATCAGCAGGAAGGCGAGGGCCGCCTGGCTCTCGATGGGATCGAACCCGTAGGCGGGGAAGGCCTCGCGCACCTTCTTCGCCAGGGGCGAGGACTTCAGGCCATGCGCCTTCAGGGGCATGTCCTCCGAATCCGGGTGCACCATCAGCTGGGTGATGAGGTCGGCGCCCTCGATGTCCCTCAGGGGCGCCCCGCGCAGCTCGAACCAGCGCTTCAGCCGGTCGGAGGCGGCGAAGGTCTGGACGAAGTCCGACTCCGGGTCCAGCATCCCGTCCCGGAAATCCCGCGCAGCGTCAAAGAGCTTGCGGTCCGGGGCGCCCTTGACGCCACGGTATCCGTCCAGGGACAGGGGCCAGAGGTTGGGCGCCGGGACCCGCTCGCCATAGGCCGACGACGGCAGGGAATCGTCGGTCCCGCGGTCAGTGAAGGCCGTGCCGTTGATCAGGTGCACGTTGGCGATCGGCCGGCCGGCCCCGTAGGTCAGGGCCGTGGCCTCCTGCAGGGTCCGCCCGCGCCAGGCGGCGTTGCCGGTGACGGACCGGTGCTCGGCCACCCCGTGGTTCACGCTGGTGCCGGTGTAGGTCACCACCATCATGTCCTGGCCGTGGCGCTTCACGAAGTCGGACTGGTTGGCGGTGAAGGGCGCCGGGATGGCGCCGATGGTCTTGCTGGAGAAGTCGATGGCCCGGAAGGGCCCGCCCCCCGGCGACTGGACCAGGGAGTCCGGCCAGGCGTTGAGGATCTTGCCGTTCGGGCTCTCGGATTCCCGCACGGCCATGAAGGAGTCGATGATGGAGCAGCCGCCGCTGCCGCCCAGGACGATCAGGAAGCGGGGCTCTGGCCCGTCTCCCCGGCGACGGGTGGCGGCCAGGGCGGCGCCAGGGGCGGCGAGGCCGGCGGCCATGCCGGCGAGGACGCTGCGGCGGGAAGCGTTCGGGGTCGAGGCGCGGTGGGTCATGGTCTCGGCTCCGGGATCAGTAGAAGGCCGCCTCGGCCGAGGAGGCCAGGGCGAAGCAGGCGAGAATGGTCTGGTCGGCCTGGGCCTTGGCCGACCGGTCGGACCGGGCCTCCAGACCCTCGAGGAATCCGGCCATCCGCTGGCGTTCACCGGCGTCGGGGCTCCGGCGAAGGATCCGGTCGTAGAGACGGTCGGCCAGGGCGTCGCGCCAGGCGGCGTCGGGGCGGCCGGCGGCGCGCTTGAACAGGATGGAGGCGGCCGGATCGGCCCGGTCCCGCGCCACCCGGCCCGAGCAGACCTGCAGGGCCACCCGGTCGAAGGCGATGGGTGAGGCCAGCGAGGCCTGGTCCAGGGGCTGCATGATGCGGATGTCGTAGGGGTCGACCCCGCCCAGGACGATCCGGAAGGCCTTGTCGGCGCAGTCATAGCGCGACAGCTCCAGGCAGATCTCCTCCCGGGGAATCTCCAGGGATTCGGCCAGGTCGCGCAGGTAGCGCTCGCCATCCTTGAACTTGATCCTGGGGTCGGGCGAGGCTGGGGCCGCCTCCTGGGCCCGCGCCGGCAGGGCTGGCGACGCCAGGGCGGCGATGAGGGCGATGAGGGCGAGGATGCGCACTTAAGGCCTCCCGTAGGCTTCGGTGAGGACGAGGGCGTGCAGCATGCGCTCGGTCCGGTAGTTGAACTTGTCCTGCGCCTTCAGGCCCTTCCACATCAGGGTGAATTCGGTCTGGTCGGCGGGGCCCGGCTCGCGCCCGACCATCAGCTTCCAGTAGTCCCAGACCACCTTCTGGGCAAAGGCGTCGGAGTTGGCCGCCACCTGGCTCCACTCCATCAGGTTGGCGACCTTCTGGCCGAAGATCTCGCCGGCCTCAGGGGCCTCCACCACCCGCGCGCCGTCCGTGCGGACGAAGTTCTTCAGGCGGTTCGGGTTGTAGTTGTTGCGGATGATCCCGTCGTAGCGGGTGAAGGGATAGGTCAGGGGGTCCAGGGTCGAGTGGCAGACCGCGCAGGCGGGAGCCGCCACGCCCTTGGAGTCATAGTCCGCCGGTTCGCTGACCGCCGGGTGCAGCCCCTGCATCCGGGCGAGGTCCAGCCCCAGGTACTGGCGGTAGGCCGCCGCCGCCGTCGTGCGCGGGATGGGGGTGAACATGGTGTTCACGGTGGTGAACCAGCGGGTGGTGATCATGCCGGCCCGCTTGTCCCGGGGCACGGTCTGACCCGCCTGGCGCAGGGCCCGCATGCCATCCTCCGGCACGGGCTCGAAGGCCGGCGGGGAGTCGCTGACCCGCTTCACGAAGTCCTGGCCGGTCAGGAGGCCGCGCACGTCCCGGTCGCCGGTGTTGAGCCAGGCGAAGAGGTTGTAGTCCCACTCGTAGTCGGCCAGCGGGATCGAGCCTGCCCGCGGGCCGGCCTTGATGCTGTCCACCGGGTTGATCTTGGCGTTGGCCAGGTTCCAGAGAACGCCGTTGACCCCCAGCCAGTAGGGCGTGCGCAGGCACTGGTCGAGGCGGTCGGCCAGGGCGCCGCGCCAGGCGGACTCGCTGGGAAGAAGCCGGCGGAAGGCCTCGGTCTCGGCCCGGGTGGGCGAGCGGCCGCAGACATCCAGGGTCACCTTGCGGTAGGCGTGGGCCGGGTCGTAGCCACAGGTGTTCCAGCGTCCCCCGGCGGCGTTGCGCGCCTGGCCCGGGGTGCAGCGCGCGGACGTGGGCCGGCTGGAGGCCAGCTCGGGCTGGGACCCGGCGACCAGCTCGGCGAGGTTGGAAACACCGTCGCCATCGGCGTCCAGGGCCTCCACCGCCCTGAGCGCGGCTGGCAGGGCGGCGATGTAGTCGGCGTCGGACAGGGGCCGCGCGGCGCCGGGGGCGAGGTTGGCCGAGACCTGCTCGCCGTAGAGATTCCGGGCGGGGGGAACGGTGTGGCAGGTCGTGCAGTTGACCACCGGCGAGGCGGCGCAGACGTGGGCCGTCGGGTAGATCTTGCAGAATTCCATGGACGCCGGGGGCTTGGCGACCGCCTCTCCCCCCGGACCCGCCAGGCCGGCCGCCACCACGGACAGGCCCGCCGCGGCGATCACCGCCGCCCAGGCCCTGAGACCCGAAACTCCCCTTGCGCGCCCTGTCGTCATTCCCGAATTCCCCCCGGAGTCTGCCGGGCGATCCCTCGCATGATGCGGGCGACTGTCAAGTTAACGGCCTGCAAGAAACCCCCTGACCGGTCCGCGCGCCTCGGCTAGGAAGGAGGAAACCACCGGTGGAGGAGACCAGGGGCCATGCAGATTGATCTTTCCGGGCGCGTCGCCCTTGTGACCGGCGGAGGCCGGGGCATCGGCCGGGCCATCTCTCTCTTCCTGGCGGAGGCCGGGGCCGACATCGCCGTCAACTACCGCTCCGACGCCGACGCCGCCGAGGAGACCGCCGCCGAGATCCGCGCCCTGGGCCGCACGGCCCGCACCTACGCCGCCGCCGTGGAGGACTTCGACCAGGACGCCGCCATGGCCGAGGCCGTGGTGCGCGACTTCGGGGGCGTCGACATCCTCGTCAACAACGCCGGCATCGCCAGCCGCGGCCAGTCGGTGGCCGACACCGATCCCGCGGAGATGGAGCGGGTGGTCCGGGTCCACGCCTTCGGCCCGCACTATCTCAGCAAGCTGCTGATCCCGCAGATGCGCACCCGGGGCCGGGGCGACATCATCATGATCTCGTCGGTCGCCACGATGGGCATGGCGGCCCGCGGGGGTCCCTACAACATGGCCAAGGCGGCGATGGAGGCCCTGGCCCTGACCATCGCCAAGGAGGAGCGGGCCCACGGCATCCGCTGCAACATCGTCGCCCCGTCCCTGACCGTCACCGAGATGGGCAAGCGCCTGACCAAGGCCACGACGGGCCTCGCCGACATCCACGAGCTGGACGCCCGCTCGCCCTTCGGCCGGGTCTCGACCCCCGAGGACGTCGCCGCCGCCGTGACCTGGCTGGTCTCGTCCGCCAACCCCTACGCCAACGGCCAGAAGATCAACATCAACGGCGGGGGGTGAAGCCCTCGGCCCGCAGCACCCCGTCCGCCAGCATGTCGAGGTGGCGGTCGATCAGGGGCTCAAGGTCCACCCAGGGAAAGTCCCGCCGGGCGAGCAACAGCGAGACCAGCCCGTGCATCCCGGCCCAGAGGCACTGGGTCAAGAGCCGGGTCTCGCCGGGCCGGGTCGATCCCGTGGAGACCAAGCGCGCCATGCGCGCCTGGAAGTCCTCGAAGGTGTCCAGGCCGGCGGCCAGGATCCGCGAATCCAGCGCCTCTGCCCGGCCGTCGCGCTTCTCCAGCATGAAGGCCACGCGGTAGGCGTCCGGCTGCTCCAGCCCGAAGTCGATGTAGATCCTGCACATCCGCAGCAGGGCCGCACGATCGGTCACTGCGGAAATCGGCACCGCGGCCATGCGCCGTCCCAGGTCGCTGAAGGCCCGCTCGCACAGCTCCGCGAGGATTGCGTCCCGGTTCTGGAAATGGGCGTAGAGCGCTGGCTGCGAGATCCCGACCGACGCCGCGATGTCACGGGTGGTGACCCCCAGGACGCCCCGTTCCGCAAACAGGACGAGCGCCGCGTCGAGGATCTCCTCGCGGCGCTCGGCCCCGTGCCCCCGGGGCTTCCGGGGCGATCGACCCTCGACGGAGATCATGACGGCGAATTCACCGGGGCGGGCTCCGGGTCCGGCTTGACAAGGGAGGATAACTTATCAGTGATAACTGATCATTGATAGGTTTTCAGGCGCCCGCCATGCTTACGTCCCTTCGACGACTGCAGTCCAGCGGCGCCCTTGCGGCGGCGGCGTCGCTGGGGGCCCTTTTCCTGGCGGCGTGCAGCCCGGCGGGCGACCCTGCCCCGGCGCCGCCCGCAACCGTCGAGACCGCCCAGGCCGAGCCGGACGGCGTGGGCGGGGGCCTTGCGGTCAGCGGGACCCTCGAACGCCAGCGGGAGATGAACCTCGCCTTCCGGGTCGGAGGGGTGATGACCGCCCTCGCCGTCGACGCGGGGGACCCCGTCTCCGCCGGCCAGGTCCTGGCGCGGATCGACCCCTCGGCCGTCAACGCCCGGGTGACCCAGTCCGAGGCCGACCTCGAGCGCGCCCGCCGGGACCTGCGCCGGGACGAGACCCTCTTCGCCCAGGGCTATGTCAGCAACCAGAGGCTCGAGGACCGGCGGAGCGCGGTGAAGGCGGCCCAGGCGGCCTATGACGCCGCGGCCTTCGATGGCCGGTGGTCGCGTCTGGTCGCCCCCGCCAGCGGCGTGGTGCTGGAGCGGTCCGCCCAGGTCGGCGAAGTGGTGCAGCCCGGCCAGACCGTCCTGCGGGTCGCCGACCTCTCCAGCCCCCTCGTGCTGAGGGTCCCGGTCGCCGATCGCGACCTCAGGCGGATCGCCTCGGGCCAGCCGGTGACCGCGACCATCGACGCCCTGCCCGGCCAGGTCCTCTCTGGCAGGGTCGTCCGGATCGGCCAGGGCGCCGACCCGCGCACGGGGGCCATCGTCGTGGAGGTGGAGCTGCCGGGCCGGCCCGAGTTGCGGAGCGGCCTGACCGCCAAGGCGACCTTCCCCACCGCCGCAGCCGGGGACGACAGCGTCCGGGTGCCGGCCGAGGCCATCCTCGAGGCCCAGGGCGGGCGGGCCCATGTCTACAGGTTGCAGGGCGACCGGGCTGTGCGGACGCCCGTGGTCTTCCTGGGGTTTGAGGGCGATCACGCCCGGGTCCGGGGGCTGGCGCCCGGCGAGAAGGTGATCACCGCAGGCGGCGGCTTCATCGCCGACGGCGAGCGGGTGCGGGTCGCTGACGCCCGCGCCCTGGCCGGCGCCGTCCGATGAACTTCGATATCGCCGGCTTCGCGGTCCGCCGCTGGCAGTTCACCCTCGTCGCCTTCGCCCTGCTGGCGGCCCTGGGGATCAACGCCTTCCTCTCGACGCCTCGGTCGGAGGATCCCCACTTCCCCCTGCCCATCGTCGTCGTCCAGGCGGTCCTGCCCGGCGCCGAGCCCTCTGAGGTGGAGCAGCTGGTGGTCGATCCCATCGAGCAGGCCCTCGACGGCCTGGACTCGGTCACCCAGATCAACTCCACGAGCCAGGACGGGTTCGGCGTGGTCGATGTCGGATTCAGCTACGACGTCGATCCGGAGCGAAAGTACGACGAGGTCGTCCGCGAGGTGAACGCCCTGCGCGGGACCCTGCCGGACGGCCTGGCCCGCCTGGAGGTCCGTCGGGCCCGCACCACCGAGGTGGCCATCGTCCAGGTCGCCCTGGTCAGCGAGACCCTGCCCATGCGCCGCCTTGAGAAGGCCGCCGAGCGCCTGCGCGAGCGTCTCGCCCGGACGCCCGGCGTCCGGCAGGCCCGGTACTGGGGCGCGCCGCCGTCCGAGGTGAGGGTCTCCCTCGACCTTCCCCGGCTGGCGGCGCTGCAGCTGCCCGCCTCCGCCGTGGCGGACGCCCTCCGGGCCCGGGGAGCCGAGGCGCCTGTCGGCGCCGTCCAGGCCGGGGATCGCCGCTTCAACGTCAAGAGCGGCGGAGCCTTCAAGACCCTCGAGGCGGTGGCCGACACGCCGGTGCGCAGCCTTGGAGGCCAGGTCGTGCGCGTGCGCGACGTCGCGCAGGTCTCCTGGGCCCAGGACGAACCCACGCACCTTGCGCGGTTCAATGGGAAGCGGGCGGTCTTCGTCACCGTCACCCAGAAGGACGGCGAGGACGTGGGCCGGATCACCGCCGAGGTGCGGCGCGCCCTGGACGAGCACGAGAAGACCCTGCCCGCGGGCGTCAGGCTCGAGCGCGCCTTCTTCCAGTCGGAGAACGTCGAGCACCGGCTCGGCGCCCTGTTCCGCGACTTCAGCATCGCCCTCGGACTGGTCCTCATCACCCTGTTGCCCCTGGGAATCCGGGCGGGCGTGGTGGTGATGATGTCCATCCCCCTGTCCCTGTTGATCGGCCTTGCCCTGCTTCAGGCCTTCGGCTTCACCCTCAACCAGTTGTCCATCGCGGGCTTCGTCCTGGCCCTCGGGCTCCTGGTGGACGACAGCATCGTGGTGGTCGAGAACATCGCCAGGCGCATGCGCGAGGGCGAGGACCGGGTCTCGGCGGCCATCAACGGAACCCGGCAGATCGGCCTGGCGGTCATCGGCTGCACGGCGGCCCTGATGCTCGCCTTCCTGCCCCTCATGGCCCTGCCCGGAGGCGCGGGGGCCTACATCCGCTCCCTGCCGGTGACCGTCCTGGTCACGGTCGCCGCCTCCCTGCTGGTGGCCCTGACCATCATTCCCTTCCTCGCCAGCCGGATCCTGTCGCGCCACGAGGACCCCGAGGGCAACGCCCTGCTGCGGGCGGTGAACGCGGGGATTCAGAAGATCTACGCACCCATCCTGCACGCCGGCCTCGCGCGTCCCATTCTGACGACGGTCCTGATCCTGGCCCTGTGCCTGACGTCCATCCCGATGGCGCGGGCCATCGGCACGAGCCTCTTCCCACCTGCCGAGACCCCACAGTTCCTGGTGCGCATCGAGCTGCCGGACGGAACCGCCCTGGCGCGCACCGACCAGGCGCTGCGCCATGTGGAGGCCGTCCTCTCGCGGGAGTCCGAAGTGGCCTGGCGCGCCGGCAATCTCGGTCGCGGCAATCCCCAGATCTTCTACAACCAGCAACAGCGGGAAAGCAGCGCCAGCTATGCCGAGGTCTACGCCAGCCTCAAGGCCTGGCGCCCCGGGAAGAGCGAGCAGGTCATCGCCCGCCTCCGCGAGGACTTCTCCCGCTATCCCGGCGCCCGTATCACCCTTGTCCTTTTCGAGAATGGGCCCCCGGTCGAAGCGCCCATTGAGGTCCGGCTGACCGGTGAGAGCCTGGACGTCCTCAAGGCCGGCGCGGCCCGGATCGAGCAGATCCTCAAGGCCACGCCCGGCGCCCGGGACGTGAGCAATCCCCTGAGCGTCGACCGCACCGACATCGACCTGGGGCTGGACGAGGGCAAGGCTGCGGCGCTCGGCGTGCCGCCCGGCGCCGCCCGGCGCGCCGTCCGCCTGGCCCTGACGGGCGAGGAGGCCGCCCGCTTCCGCGACGCGGATGGGGACGACTATGCCGTCAAGGTCCGCCTGCCCATGGACCGTGTCGGGGCCGGGGACCGCAACGACCTGGAGACCCTGGGCGCCGTTTACGTGCCCACCGCCTCTGGCGAGGCGACGCCGCTGTCGGCCCTCGCGGCCCCTCGTCCGGTCATCAGCCCGGCGCGGATCGATCGCTTCGACCGGGAGCGCACGGTCACCGTCTCAGCCTTCCTCGAGCCCGGGGCCCTGGCCTCCACGGTCTCCGCCGAGGTCAGCCGCCGGCTGGGCCAGTTGGCCATTCCCCCGGGCTACCGCCTCGGCTTCGGCGGCCAGGCCGAGGCCCAGTCGGAGAGCTTCTCGGGCCTGGGGGCGGCCGTCACCATCGCCATCTTCGGGATCCTGGCCGTACTGGTGCTGGAGTTCGGCCGGTTCAAGAGCGCCCTTGTCGTGGCCGGGATCATCCCCCTGGGCCTGTTCGGGGCGGTCGCGGCCCTTGCCCTGACCGGCAACTCCCTGTCCTTCACGGCCATCATCGGCATCATCGCCCTGATCGGCATCGAGATCAAAAACTCGATCCTGCTGGTCGACTTCACAGAGCAGCTGAGGCGCGAGGGCGTTCCCCTGCGCGAGGCGATCGAGCGGGCCGGCGAGGTGCGCTTCCTGCCCGTCCTGCTGACCAGCGTGACCGCCATCGGCGGGCTCATCCCCCTGGCGCTGGAGCGGTCGGGACTCTACTCGCCCCTGGCCATCGCCATCATCGGCGGCCTGGTCTCCTCGACCCTGCTCAGCCGTATCGCCACCCCGGTGCTCTACTGGCTGGCGGCGCGAGGTGAAGACGCAGGGGCCCTACAGCGCTCGTGAGTGCCGCCCTTCGGCCTCCCGGAAATAGACGTCAAACACGGCGCATATGCTGCGCACCACGACCTGCCCGGCGGCCGTGACCTTCAGGCGGGAGCCCTCTGTCTGAACCAGGCCGTCGGCGGCGAAGGCCTCCAGGCGAGAGAGCTCGTGGACAAGGTCCCGGGGCTTTCGGCCATAGCGCGTGGCGACCTCGCCCAGGTCGACGGAGAAGTCGCACATCAGTCGCTCGATGATCTCGCCCCGGAAACGGTCGTCACCACTCAGCTCCACTCCCCGCACCACAGGCAGTTCGTCGCGGTCCAGGGCCTTGCGCCAGTCCACGTCCTGCGAGGCGTTCTGCACGAAGCCCTGGGGAAGGCTGCCGATGGCCGAGGGGCCCATGCCGATCAGGACCTGGACGGAATCCGTGGTGTAGCCCTGGAAGTTGCGGTGCAGGCGGCCTTCCGCCTGCGCCTGGCAGAGGTCGTCCTCCGGCACGGCGAAGTG
>CAIMLY010000102.1 GCA_903842425.1 uncultured Alphaproteobacteria bacterium
GGCCCCGGGCCCAGTGGAACTTGCGCGCCGCCTTGATGGCGCACTCGATCGCCTCGGTCCCCGAATTGGTGAAGAAGACCACGTCGGCGAAGGTGGACCCGGTCAGGGCCTCCGCCAGCTTCACCTGCTCGGGGATCGTGAAGATGTTGGACACGTGCCAGAGCTTCTCGGCCTGGGCCTTGAGGGCGGCCACCAGCTTGGGGTGGGAATGGCCAAGCGCATTCACCGCAATGCCCGCCAGGGCGTCCAGGTAGGCCTCGCCCTCCGCCGTGTAGAGACGCACGCCCTCGCCTCGCTCGAACGCCAGGGGCGTGCGGCTGTACACGCCCATCAGGTGGTCGGCGGGAACGTTGAGGCCCTCGGGCTGCGTCTTCTGGGTCACGATCGGGAACCCTCCAAAACGTAACGTCCCCGCCGCGGGGCGACGGGGACCGGAAGGGGCCGACTTCTCCGCCGGGAGGGCGGAAATGTCAATGTTTGCGGGCTCAGCTCTTGATCTTGTAGCCGGTGTCGAACATCCACAGGCAGACGCTCGCCAGGGCCACGACCAGGCCCGCCGTCATCACGGCGCCGGCCAGGACCGAGCCCTCGGCATGACCCAGGAAGCCGTAGCGGAAGCCGTCGATCAGGTAGAAGAAAGGGTTGTAGTGGCTCAGGGTCCGGAAGGGCTCCGGCAGGCGCTCGACCAGGTAGAAGGTGCCCGACAGGAAGGTCATGGGCATGATGATGAAGTTGGTCACCACCGCCATGTTGTCGAACTTCTCGCTCCAGAGCCCGCCCATGATGCCCAGCAGGCCGAGGATCAGGGCGGCGCCCAGCCCGAAGTAAAGGATCGCCCAGGGGTGGCTCACCGGCAGGTGGGCGAAGGGCGCGATCACCGCCGCCGTCACGGCGCCGACCAGCACGCCCCGGGTCGCCGCGCCCAGGCCAAAGGCCGCGACATGCTCCACGGGGCTGAGCGGCGGGGTCAGGAAATCCCCGATCAGGCCGTTCATCTTGGCCTGGAGCAGCGAGGACGAAGAGTTGGCGAAGGCGTTGTTCAGGATCGCCATCATGATCAGGCCCGGCGCGACGAAGGCGCCGTAGTCGTAGCCGTGGAACGGCGGCCGGGCGCCTTGGGCGGCGACAACAAAGACCATCATGTAGAGCAGGGAGGTCACCACAGGCGCCGCCAGGGTCTGCATGCCCACCTTCCAGAACCGCATGACCTCGCGCCGGTAGAGGGTGCGGAACCCCGCCCAGTTGACTCCGCGATAGGCCCTCGGCTCAGGCGGAACCGGCGGCGGGGAAGTGAGGGTTGCTTCGGTCATGATCCAGATTTGCGCCCGGCGAGGACGGGAGGCAAGCGGACTCGTCGACCCTTGCGCGCGCCGAAGGGCCGTCTAGCCTCCTCACCTTGAACCCGGAGGCCCTGACCCATGTCCCGACTGCCCCTGACCGAACCCGAGGCCCTGCCGCCCTACATGAGGACCATCCACGACGCGACGCCCGAGGAGAACTGGCTTGGTCGCCACTTCGCCCGCGCCTTCGCCCCGGCCGAGGACCTCGTCCAGGCCTACCAGGCCTTCTACCATCCCTGGCACACCGGCGGCGCCGGCGTGCTGCCGCCCCGGCTGAAGGAGCTGATCCGCCTGCGCATCGCCACCCTGAACGGGTGCGTCCTGTGCAAGACCGTGCGCATGGCCCCCGAAGTGGTCAGTGAGGAAGAAGCCGCTTCGGGCGTGGATCACGTGGACGAGACGGGCTTCACCCCCCGCGAGCGCGCCGCCATCCACTTCGCCGAGAAGATGGCCGTGGACCACCACAACATCTCCGACGAGGACGTCGCCAACATGCGGCGGCTCTTCACCGACCAGGAGTTCCTCGAGCTCTCCATGATGGCGGGTCAGTACATCGGGTTTGGCCGGGTCCTCGCCCTGCTGCAGCTCGAGGTCGCCGCCTGCCCCATCTGAACCTCACCCTGGCCCGCCAGGTCCACATCTAGTTCCTGTGGATGGAGGCCATGGCGCCGATTGTGGTCTTCGCTGCTTACGTTACGATATGTAGTGGCCGGGCAAGGTTGGGCGTCAGCTCCGGCACAACATATTGATCCCGACGGGGCAGGTCGCCCACGGCGGGCAGGATGGTGGAGCGAACCATGGGTTGGACCGACGAGCGGGTCGAGCTGCTCAAGAAACTCTGGCAGGACGGATTGTCCGCCAGCCAGATCGCCAAGCAACTCGGCGGGGTCACCCGCAATGCGGTGATCGGCAAGGTGCACCGGCTGGGCCTGTCCGGCCGGGCGGCGCCGTCAAAGCCCGCGCGCCCTGTCTTCAAGGCGCCCCGGCCGGCCCGCCAGGCCGCCGCGCCGGCCGCCCCGCGTCGTATCGCCCCTCCGCCCCTGGCGGCGGCGCCTGCGCCCCAGCCCCCCGTCCGCTATGTCGAGGAGGCCCCCGGGGCCGCCACCGTGCTCACGCTCGGCGCTCACATGTGCAAGTGGCCCATCGGCGATCCGTCCAGCGACGACTTCACCTTCTGCGGCCGCCGGGCCAGCGAGGGACCCTACTGCGTCGAGCACGCCCGGGTCGCCTACCAGCCGGCCCAGGCCAAGAAGCGCTCGGGCGCCAATGAACTGGCGCGCAGCCTCCGGCGCTACATCTAGGTCCGGCATCCGTTGGGGATGGGGGGCGCGTCGCGGGCGCCGGCTGGCCTTGGGGCTTGCCTTGCGCCCGTCCGGCGCGTCCCTTTCCGCACATGAGCGACCTGACTCCAGATCCCGCCCCGGCCGATTCGGATAACGCCCGCGCCTATTCGGTCTCCGAGCTGGCCTTCGCCCTCAAGCGCACGCTGGAGGACCAGTACGGCTTCGTCCGCCTGAGGGGCGAGCTGTCGAAGGTGACCTTCCATTCCAACGGCCACGTCTACCTGTCCCTCAAGGACGAGAAGGCGGTGATCGACGGCGTGGTCTGGAAGGGCTCGGTCCGCAACCTGTCCGTCCGGCCGGAACAGGGCCTGGAAGTGGTCGTGACCGGGCGCATCACAACCTACCCCCAGGGCTCCCGCTACCAGATCGTCATCGAGAGCATGACGGCGGCGGGGGTCGGCGCCCTTCTCGCCCAGATGGAAAGGCTCAAGGCCCGCCTCGCCGCCGAAGGCCTGTTCGAGGCTTCCCGCAAGCAGCCCCTCCCCGCCATGCCCACCGTGGTCGGGGTCATCACCTCGCCCACGGGCGCGGTGATCCGCGACATCCTCCACCGCATCCGCGACCGGTGGCCCTGCGAGGTCCTGGTCTGGCCCGTGGTGGTCCAGGGCGAGGCCGCCGCCGCACAGGTCGCCGCCGCGATCCGGGGCTTCAACGACCTGCCCGAGGGCGGCCCGGTCGCCCGGCCCGACATCCTCATCGTCGCCCGGGGCGGCGGATCGGTGGAGGACCTGTGGCCCTTCAACGACGAAGCCCTGGCCCGGACGGTGGCGGCCAGCCGCATCCCCCTGGTCTCGGCGGTGGGCCATGAGACCGACACCACGCTGATCGACTTCGTGTCCGACCGGCGTGCGCCCACCCCCACGGCGGCGGCCGAGATGGCCACGCCGGTCCTGTCGGAGCTGCGTGGCGGCCTGTCCGAGCTTTCGGGCCGCCTGCACCGCAGCGCCGGACGGATCGTGATCGACCGCCGCGGGCGCCTGGAGACCCTGGGACGGACCCTCGCCCGGGTCCCGGACCTGGTGGAGCTGGCTGAGCAGAGGCTCGGCCTGGCCCGGAACCGGCTGGCTGCGGGCCTGACCCGGAACGTCGCGGTCCACGAGACCCGGCTGGCCCGCGTCGCCGGACGGCTGCGGCCGGGGCTCCTGTCCCGCCCGCGCGAGGCCTTTTCCGAGCGACTGGCGGGGCTGGCGGTCCGCCTGCAGCCGGCCCTGGACCGGTCCCTGTCCCGCTCCCGCGAGCGACTCGAAGCCCTTTCGGCCCGGCTGGGCTCGGCGGATCCCGGGGCCCCCCTGGCCCGCGGCTTCGCCCGGGTCCACCGGGCGGACGGCGGCCTCGTCCGGCAGGGCGCGGTCCTCAGGCCCGGCGAGGCCGTACGGCTGGTCTTCGCCGACGGGGAGCGCGGGGCGGTCATCGAGCCGCCGCCGGGACCGCCCCGGCAGGGCGACCTGTTCTGAACCGGCGTCTTTTCGACCTCCCGCGGGAGGGATAGACTGGACCCATGACCGCGCCCGACAAACCCGCCGGCCCCGACCTGGCCCAGATCCACTACGGCGACGGCGACTTCACGGTCGTGCGTCCAGGTCGCTTCGTCCTCTGCGCCGTCTCGGGCGTCCGCATTCCCCTGGAAGCCCTGAGATACTGGAGCGCCGTCCAGCAGGAAGCCTACGCCGGACCGGCCGAGGCCCTCGCCCGCTGGCGGGGGCTGAACCCCTGACCTGCGACCTCCCACGACGCACGGTGCTCGCCGGGCTGGCCCTGGCGGCGGCCGGGCCGGCCGTGGCGGACCCCCGGGGTGCGGTCGCCCCTGTCCTGCATCTGGCCGGCCAGGCCCGGCAGGGCGGGACCCTGATCGGACGCACGGCGCCGGGCGCGCGCCTCATCGTCGACGGGGCGGAGGTCGGCGAAGCCTCGGCCTCCGGCCTCTTCGTGATCGGCCTTGACCGTGACAGCCCCCGGGAGGTCCGGGTCTCCGTCACCGACGTCAGGACAGGCCGGTCGAGCGCACGGACCCTGGCCGTCGCGCCGGGAGGCTTTGACATCCAGCGCATCGACGGCCTTCCGCCCCAGCAGGTCCGCCCCCAGGGAGAGGCCCTCCTCGCCCGGATCGCCGCCGAGGCCGAGCGCAAGGCCCGGGGCTGGGCCAGCCGGGTGCAGACCGAGGATTTCGCCGGCGGCTTCTCCCAACCCCTCTCGAAGTACCGCCTGTCCGGCCGGTTCGGCGGCCAGCGCATCCTGAACGGCGAGCCCATGACCCCCCACTTCGGCGCCGATCTCGCTGCGCCTGAGGGGACGCCGATACTGGCGCCGGCGCCCGGCCGCGTCAGCTTCGCCGAGACCGGCCTGCACTATGAGGGCGGGCTGACCATGATCGACCATGGCCAGGGCCTGGTCACCGCCTACCTGCACCAGTCCCGGATCCGGGTCCGGGAGGGTGACTCCGTGACCCGCGGCCAGGTGATCGGCGCCGTGGGGCGCGAGGGCCGGGCGACGGGCCCGCACCTGTGCTGGCGGATGAAATGGCGCGACCGCCGCCTTGATCCGATGCTGCTGCTGGGCGTGCGCGCGCCCGCCTGACGGGTCAGGTCTTCGGCCGGCGATAGACCGCATTGGGCCAGCGCTTGTGGACCCAGAACCACTCCTCGGGCCGGTCGCGGATCCGGTCCTCCATGAAGGCGTTCACCCGGCGTACGCCGGCGGCGATGTCCGCGGTGCGGTCGCCGGTGTCCTCGAGGCGGATGTCGTCGTGGACGACCACGCGGAAGCGGGCCTTGTGGACCCTCTGGACCGACATCGGCACCAGCGGGATGCCGAACCGCAGGGCGAAGCTGGAGGGCCCCGGCGCCGTGTGGCAGTCGACCCCGAAGAGAGGGGCCAGGACGCCGCCGTTGAACTTCTGGTCATTCATGAGGGCCACGCACTCGCCGCGCGACAGGGCGCGGATCAGTTCGCGGGCGCCGTCCCCCCCCTTGGGCGCGAAAAGGCGGACCCCGTACCGGAACCGGCTCTTCCGGATCCGGGCGTCCACGTGCGGGTTGTTGGTGGCGCGGTAGGTGACCTGGCAGGTGATCCCGGCGTGGATGATCACCGCCGGCATGATCTCCATCGAGGAAAAGTGTCCCGAAATGAACACGACACTCTCGCGATCCCGGGCGATGGCGGCGAGTCTCCCCGCGTTGACCACCTCCACCCGGCCGGGATCGGCGATGATCTTGTCAAGGACGGGGAACTCGGCTGCCCACCGGCCCAGGGCCCGCCACTGGGCCTTCAGCAGCCCTTCGACCTCCGCCGGCGGAAGGTCGGGGAAGGCGATCCCGATGTTGGTCGCGGCGACGCGGTGGGTGGAGGTCAAGGGTCCAAGAGCGCCGACCAGGGCGGCCCCGAAGTCCGACACGGCGTCGATGGGGAAGAGCCGCGCCAGAAAGGTCACGGAGTCAAAGGCCAGGGCCTCGAGGCGCCAGGCCAGATCCTGAAGCAGGGAAGGTCGCGCTGAGTCCGGCACGCCCGACACTACCCCGCACCGATCGCCGGCGGCAATCCGCGCTCTGGCGCCGGGATTGCGGGTCGGAGTCGGAAAATCCCGTTTTGGGACGCCCTGGGGTCCTTGCAGACCGCCTGACAGGTATCGAGAGCCAGACCATGACCAGCAATGCACGGGCCCCTGACGCCGTCATCGACGCCCACCTCGGGCAAAGGATCCGACGCCGCCGCCGCCAGCTCGGGCTGACCCAGCAACAGCTCGCCAACGCCTGTGGTGTCCGGTTCCAGCAGATCCAGAAGTATGAGAGCGGCGCCAACCGGATCGCCGCCTCCCGCCTCTGGAAGATCGCCCGGGCCCTGCACACGCCGCTGCCCGACTTCTTCGAGGGACTCCCAGAGGACCCGGAAGCCGCGATTTCCGACGGAGGCGGCTTACCTTGCGCCGCGCCGCTCGATAAGCTGGGGCATGCTTACACCTGAGCGCTTCGAGGCGCTGGAACCCCTTCTGATCGAACTCAACCGCGTCTCCGCCGAGGCCATTCTTCCCCTGTTCCGGTCCGACCACGGGCTGGAGGACAAGGGCGGGGAGGCGGGCTTCGACCCGGTCACGATGGCGGACCGAGGAGCCGAGGCGGCGATCCGGCGACGGCTGGCCGAGGTCGCCCCCGAGCACGGCGTGATCGGCGAGGAGTATGGCGAGGACCGGCCCGACCAGGAGTTCGTCTGGGTCCTGGATCCGGTGGATGGCACCCGGGCCTTCATCGCCGGCCTGCCTGTCTGGACCACCCTGATCAGCCTGCGCTGGCGGGGCGAGCCGGTCCTGTCCTCCATCGGCCAGCCCTACCTCGGCGAGGTCTTCCTGGGATCGCCGGCCGGCTCACGCCTGTTGCGCGGGGGCGAAAGCCGGCCGCTGAGGGTGCGTCCCTGTTTCGGCCTCTCGGAGGCGATCATCGCCTCCACCGACCCCACCGCCTATTTCGCCGCCGATGAACGGGCGGCCTGGGACCGCGTGCGGGCCGCCGCCCGCCTGGCGCGGCTGGGCTGCGACGCCTACGCCTACGCCATGGTGGCGGCCGGGACGATCGACCTGGTGGTCGAGTCCCGAGCCTGCAAGTGCTGGGACATCGAGGCGGCGGTTCCCCTGCTGGCCGGGGCTGGCGGCCACGTCACCGACTGGGCGGGGCGACCGATCGGCCCCAACGGCGGGCAGATCGCCATCGCGGGCGACCGCGCCTGCCTGGGCGAGGTCCTCCCCCTCCTGAAATCCGCCGCAGACTAGCCCCGCGGCGCGACCCCGTCGGCGAGGGCGTCGAAGGGGGTCCAGAACTGGCTGCGCAGGGGATCCGTCTCCATCAGGACCTCATGCTCTGCACCCGTCACGGGCACGAGGCTTCCCTGAGGCAGCAGATCGGCGATCGCCGCCTGGGCGGCGTTGCTCACAAGCTTGTCCTCGGACGCCTGGACGATCACCACGGGCAGGGTGACCTGCGCAAGGTTCCCGGGCCGGGCGAGCCAGTCCGTGGCCCGCACCGCAAAATCCAGCCAACCCCAGGTCGGCGAAGACAGGGCCAGGTCCGGATTGGCCCGCAGCAGGTCCTTGGCCCGCCGGTAGCGAACGGGATCGTGGGTCAGGACATTGCCCTCGAAGGGCTCGCCGGCCGGGTCCCCTGGCGGCTGTGCCCAGTCCGCCGCGCCGCCGGTGAGCAGGCGCAGGGCCAGCAGGGCGCGGGCGAACCGGGGCAGTCGCAGGCCAAGCATGGGCGCGCAGAGGACGGCGCCGGAGAACCGGGGCGCGAGGCCGCGCGCCAGGGCGGAGAGGGTCAGGCAGCCGCCCATGGAGTGGCCGACGGCGATCCACGGCTTGGGTAGCCGCGCCTCGAAAGCGATCAGCAGGGCGCGATAGTCGGCGAGGAAGGGCTCAAGTCCCCGGGCGTGTCCCTTGAGGCGTTCGGGAAGCTCTCGGTGCGACAGCCCCTGGCCGCGCCACTCGTTGACCAGGACCACGAAGCCCCGCGACTGCAGGTCGCGGACGACCTCGAAGTACTTCTCGATGGCCTCGGTCCTGCCCGTGGACAGGATCACCGATCCGCGCGGCCGGCCCTCCGGCCGGAACAGGGCGGCGCGGAGCCTGGCCCCACCCTCGCCGTCGAACCACTCGCCCCCGCCGCCGGGCGGGACCGGGGCGTCGGGAAGCGCTGTCAGGGGAGCTTCGCGGGTCATGTCAGGCGTCTCCGGTTCGGGCGGCGAGCAGGGCCCTGACCTCAGGCATCAGGGACATGGCGAGGCCCATGTCCGACACCTTCAGGCGACCGGTGATCGCGGCGGTCATGGGATTGAGGCTTCCCTTCGCCAGGGCCTCGAGGTCCTTGCGGCTCACGCTTATGACGAGGTCGGCAGGATCGGGGTCGTTGCTGACCGTCGAGCCCTCGACGCGGATCACGCCTTCTCCCCGAAGGTCCAGGCGGATCGAATGGGCCAGGCCTGCGCCCCCGGCCTGGAGGTGGCTCCGGACCTTGTCGGTCAGCTCAGTCAGTCCATCCATGGGCGCGGTCCTCCCTGCATCCCTGCAATGCCGCCGCCGGCGGGGCTTGTAAACGCCTCCCGGCCCGGGCCGGCCTTGAACCCGGGACCGCACCCCCCATGTCTTGCCCGGAGGCGCCGGATGTCCGGGCCTTCCGGGCGGTGCGAGGCTTCGGCGCGCACAGGTCCCGAACCCACAACGCAACCTTGCTTCGACAAGAAGGATGTGACCGCACATGCGCACGATCGACTTTTCCCCCCTCTATCGCTCCGTCGTCGGCTTTGACCGCCTGGCCCAGCTCCTGGAGACCGCCACGGTCGACCAGGCCTCCGGCTATCCGCCCTACAACATCGAGCGGACCGACGAGAACGCCTACCGAATCGAGATCGCCGTCGCCGGCTTCCGGTCAGATGAGCTGAACATCGAGGTGAAGGAGAACCTGCTCACCGTCCAGGGCCGCAAGGCGGCGAATGACGCCGAGCGGAAGTTCCTCCACCGCGGCCTCGCTGAGCGCGACTTCGAGCGTCGCTTCCAGCTGGCGGATTACGTGGTGGTGACCGACGCCGGGCTGGCCGACGGCCTCCTGTCGATCTCGCTCCGCCGCGAGCTGCCCGAGGCCCTCAAGCCCCGGCGCATAGAGATCGCCACCAACGCTTCGCCCCTCATCGAGGGCGAGAAGGCGGCCTGACCCCGCGGGGCCTCGGCGCTGAAGGATCGGGGGCGGCGCCGCAGGGCGTCGCCCCTTTCCGTTTCCGGCGCCTTAGCCCGGGCGCGGGCCGCCCTTCAGGCCGAAGCTCTCTCGGAACTCCATCTGGGCGTCCTTGAGGTTGGCGTCGGTCAGGATCGCCTGGCGGAGATCCACGTCATTGAGGATGGCCGCCCTCAGGTCTGCGCCCGAGAAGTTCACGCGCCGGAGGTCGGCCGAGGTCAGGTCGGTGGGCAGGAGCCGGTCGCCCTCCAGGACCAGCGGCTCCAGCCGGGCCGCCCGCAGGTCCGCCCCCGCCATCAGGGCGCCGGTCAGGCGGGCCCCCCTGAGGTCGGCGCGCCTCAGGTTGCAGCCGCGCAGGTCCGCCCCCTCGAGGCGCGCGCCCTGGAGCTGGATGCCTTCCATGTCGAGGCCGTACAGCACCGCCCGGCGCGCCGAGACCGCTGTCAGGTTGTAGCCCCTCAGGTTCTTCAGGCCCCTCAGGTCCGCCCCGTCAAAGACGGTCGGCGCGCCGGCCCCGCCGCCCGTGGCGCACCAGCGCGCATGCTCGCGCACCTGGACATCCAGCGGGACCTCGCCCGAGACCGGCAGGGCCGGGTCGTTCGTCAGCGCGCCCCTCAGGTCGGCCTTGCTGATGTCCCAGGCCTGGATGTTGGCGCCCAGCAGGACCACGTCGCGCAGGTCCGCGCCACGCAGGTCGGCCTGGAGCAGGTCGGCGCCGGTCAGGTCGGCGCCGGTCATGACACAGTGCTTGAGCTGGGCCCGGACCAGGCGCGCCCCGCGCAGCACCGCGCCCGTGAAGTCGGCGCGGACCGCCTCCAGGCCCGACAGCTTGGAGCGGGACAGGTTGGCGCCCGTGAGGTTTGGTCCCTGGTCGTCCTCGGTCCTGTGGACATGCTCCACCAGCCGGAGGCCCAGCTTGCGGTCACCCAGGGCCATGGCCCCTTCCCTGAGGTCGGCCTCGAAGAGATCCGTGCTCGTCAGGTTGGCGTTTCGCAGGCAGGCGCCCCTCAGGTCCGCCCGGCGGAGCGAGGCGCCGCTCAGGTCGGCGTTCTGAAGGTCGGCGCCGTAGAGGTTGGCGCTGTCCAGCCGCGCGCCCCGCAGGTCAGCGCCAAAGAGCAGGGCGCCGGTCAGGTCCGCTCCGGTCAGGTCCCGCCCCGCCAGCCGAAGGCCCGAGAGGTCCCTCCAGGACACGTTGCCGCGCAGCCCCCCGGGCAGGCCCGAGATGAACCGGCCATGCTTGCGGCAGGCGTCGTCGAGTTCCGCCTGCGACAGGGGCGGTATGTCCCGGAGATGAGTGGTCGGCAGAGACATGCCCTGGCTGCGGATCCCTCGTTCAGGGACACAGTGGGGCCTTGCGATTAATGGGCGGTTTAGCCTCCGGCGGCGGGCCGGTAGTCTGCGTAGAGCCTGCGGGCCTCGGACTCCAGGAGCCCGGCCTCCACCTCTATGCCGGCGGCCTGGAGCCGCGCCGCGCCCTCGCCGCCGGCGAACACCGAGGCGTCGTCGCAGGCGATGACCACCCGGCGCACCCCGGCCGCGATCAGGCGGTCGGTGCAGGATGTCCCCGGCGAGGAGCGCCGGGCGCAGGGTTCCAGGGTTACCAGGGCGGTGGCGCCGCGCGCCGCCTCGCCCGCCGCGGCCAGGGCCTGCTCCTCGGCATGAGGCCGGCCGCCCTCGGCGGTGGCGCCTTCCCCGACGATCCCGGCTGGGCCGAGGATCACGCAGCCCACGGAGGGATTGTCGCCAGTCCGCCCCACGCCCGGCCGGGCCAGGGCGATGGCCCGCCGCATGGCGTCGATCTCGGCGGTCCGGCTCAAGGCGCCTTCGGCAGGGCCTGGGCCCGCTCCGCGTCCAGGTACCGCGCGGCGAGCGGCTTCAGGGCGGCGTCGAGGTCAATGACCAGCGGATTCGAGGTCGGGATCTCGACCTCCATGATCCCATCGGCCGAGAGGCCGTAGATCAGCTTGACGATGGCCCGCAGGGAGTTGCCGTGGGCCGCCACCAGAACGGTCTCGCCCGCCGCCAGCTTCGGCGCGATCTCGGCGGTCCAGTAGGGCTCCACCCGCTCCAGCGTGGTCTTCAGGCTCTCGGTGTCCGGCAGAACGGCCCCGGCGTAGCGGCGGTCGCGGGAGAAGTCCCACTCGCCGCCGGGCGCCAGGGGCGGGGGCGGGGTGTCGTAGGAGCGCCGCCAGATCCGCACCTGGTCGGCGCCGTGCTTCTCGGCGGTCTCGGTCTTGTTCAGGCCGGTCAGGCCGCCATAGTGGCGCTCGTTCAGACGCCAGTCCTTGGTCTCGGGCACGAAGACCTGGCCCGCCGCCGTGAGGGCCAGCCACAGGGTCCGGATGGCCCGGGTCAGCACCGAGGTGTAGGCCCGGTCCACCTGGAGGCCGGCGGCCCTGATCAGCTCCCCGCCCTTGCGGGCCTGGGCCTCGCCCTCGGGGGTCAGGTCCACGTCCACCCAGCCGGTGAAGCGGTCCTCGAGGTTCCACTGGCTCTGTCCGTGTCGCAGGAGGATGAGGGTGGGCATGGCGGTCTCCATCCGGGTGTCGGGCCCGGGCTAGGGCCGGCGGGGGAGCGCGTCAAGGCCGCCTCGCGGGCGCCGGTGGCCTCCGCGCCCGCGAGGCGGTAAGAGGGGGCCATGAGCGATCGCGTCTTCTTCGGCGGCCTGGCCCTGGTCGCCGCCGCCCTCGTCGCCCTGGCCATGGTCTGGCCCCAGGGGCTTGGCGCGCGCTCGCCCGGCCCCTTCGGCTCCGTCCCGGTCCAGCAGCGCCCCGAGGTCCAGGCCGCCATGCGCCGCGAGGCCGAGGCCAACAACGCCCGCCTGCAGAAGGCCCGCGAGGCCGTCGCCGCCGCCCGCGCTGCGACGGAGGGCGCCCCCGCCCCCGCACCTTCCCCGGAAGCCCCCAGGTGAGCGCCGCCGCCATCGAGGCCGGACGCCGGGTGCTGCGCCAGGGCGCCGAGGCCCTGGAGCAGCAGGCCGGGGCCCTGGGCGAGGACTTCGCCCGCGCCGTCGACATCCTGGCCGCCGCCCGCGGCCGGGTGATCTGCACCGGCATCGGCAAGTCCGGCCACGTGGCCCGCAAGATCGCCGCTACCTTCGCCTCCACCGGGGCGCCGGCCACCTTCGTCCACGCCAACGAGGCCAGCCACGGCGACCTCGGCATGATCAGCCGGGACGACGTCATCCTGGCCCTGTCCAAGTCCGGCGAGAACCGCGAGCTGGCGGACGTCCTGGCCTATTCCCGGCGATTCGAGATCCCGCTGATCGCCCTGACCGCCGCCCGGGACAGCGCCCTCGGGCGGGCCGCCGACGTGGTCCTGGCCCTGGCCACCGCCGGGGAGGCGACCGGGGAGGTCAACGCCCCCACCACCTCCACCACCCTGCAGATCGCCCTGGGCGACGCCCTGGCGGTGGCCCTGCTGGAGCGGCGCGGCTTCACCGCCGGGGACTTCCGCACCTTTCACCCCGGCGGCAAGCTGGGCGCCATGCTGCGCACGGTGGGCGACCTGATGCACGCCGGCGACCAGGTTCCCCTGGTCTCTCCGGACGCGGGGATGGCCGAGGCCCTGCTGGTCATGACCGAGAAGCGATTCGGCTGCGTCGGCGTCCAGGCGCCGGATGGGCGGCTGCTCGGCGTCGTCACCGACGGAGACCTGCGCCGCCACATGGATGGCCTGATGGACCGGACGGCCGGCGAGGTCATGACCCCCGGGCCCAACAAGGTGGTCTCGCCCCGCCAGCTGGCCTCCGAGGCCCTGGCCCTGATGACCGACCCCGCCCCCGCCGTGAATGTCCTCTTCGTCCTGGATGAGGGCCGGCCGGTGGGCATACTGCATGTCCACGACCTGCTCCGCGCCGGGGTGATGTGACCCCGCTGCACTGGCCGCAGGCGGCCTGAAGGCGTAAGAGCGGCGCGGAATCGAACTGGAGCGCCGATGCCGCCTCTCCCCCGCGCCGACCTCGTCCCGCAGACCCCCGACCACGAGAACCTGCCCCTGGTGAAGGCCACGGGTTTCCGGGAGTACGACGCCCGCTGGCTGTTCGGGTCCGAGATCAACCTCCTGGGCGTCGAGGCCCTGGGCCTGGGCCTTGGGACCTACATCCACGAGCTTGGCCAGAAGCGCATCGTCGTTGGCCACGACTTCCGGTCCTACTCCCAGTCCATCAAGCAGGCCCTGACCCTCGGCCTCCTGGCCGCCGGCTGCGAGGTGCTGGACATTGGCCTGTCCCTCTCGCCCATGGCCTATTTCGCCCAGTTCGACCTCGAGGCCCCCGCCGTGGCCATGGTCACCGCCAGCCACAACGAGAACGGCTGGACGGGCGTGAAGATGGGCGTCTCCCCGCCCCTCACCTTCGGCCCCGACGAGATGGGCCGGCTGAAGGAGATCGTCCTGGGCGGTCTCGGCGTCGCCCGCCCCGGCGGGACCCTTACCCACGTCCCCGGCGTGGCCGAGCGCTACATCGCCGACGTCTCCAGCCGCATCGCCGTAAACCGCCCCCTCAAGGTGGTCTGCGCCTGCGGCAACGGCACGGCCGGCGCCTTCGCCCCCGAGGCCCTGCGCCGCATGGGCGTGGCCGTGGTCTACGAGATGGACTGCCAGCTCGACTGGTCGTTCCCGCGCTACAATCCCAACCCCGAAGACCACGAAATGCTCAAGGCCA
>CAIMLY010000103.1 GCA_903842425.1 uncultured Alphaproteobacteria bacterium
CGCCGTCGCGCACCGCCCGGGTGATCATGCCCGCCGGGTCGGCGCCGGCGCCTGGCTCGGAGATGCCGATGGCGCTGATGGTCTTTCCGGCCGCGTAGGGGGCCAGGTAGGCCTCGCGCTGGCGCTCGGTCACCGTCGCCATCAGCATGCGCAGGTTCGGGGAGTCCGGCGGCAGGGTGTAGGGCGTGATGGTCGAGCCCATGGCCTCATTGACGCCGATCAGGGCCACCTGGGGCAGGTCGAAGCCGCCGACGTCCTCAGGCGCGTCCAGGCCCCACAGGCCCAGCTTCTGCGAGACCTCGTCGATCCGGGCCCGCTCTTCCGGCGAGAGCCAGATCCCCTGCCCGGCCGCGTCCCGGGCCAGGACGGCGCCCTCCAGCGGGATGAGTTCCTCGCGCACGAAGCGCTCGGCGAGGTCCTTGAGCATCCGGTGCTCTTCGGAAAGCTGAAAGTCCATGCGGCGGCCTCCTCCCGGCTTGCGCCATCGGCTGGGGCGATCATAACGGCGGAAACGGCCAAGGGGAGACACGACGTGGCGGAAACCCGGGAACTTGCGACAAAGGCGACGGGCCCCCTGGCGGGAATCCGCATCCTGGACCTGACCAGCGTGGTCTTCGGCTCCTACGCCACCCAGATCCTGGGCGACCAGGGCGCCGAGGTGATCAAGATCGAGGACCCGGGCTCCGGGCGGGGCGACGGCGGCGACATCATGCGCTGGGCCGGCCATGTGCCCGAGGGCGCGCCCCGGGACCTGGGCCCCATCTTCCTGACCATCAACCGCAACAAGCGCTCGGTGGTGGTGGACATGAAGGACCCGGCGACCAAGCCCCTGATGGAGGCCCTGATCCGCTCGTGCGAGGTCTTCGCCACCTCCATCCGCTATGAGGGGCTGAAGCGGCTGGGCCTGGCCTACGAGGATGTCCGCGCCCTTCGGCCCGACGTGGTCTATGTGCACGCGGCGGGCTATGGCTCGGAGGGACCCTATGCCGGGGAGCCGGCCTATGACGACCTGATCCAGTCGGCCTCGGGCCTGGCTGACCTCCTGCCGCGCACGGACGGCAACCCGACGCCGCGCATCCTGCCCACCCTGGTGGCCGACAAGGTCTCGGGCCTGTTCATGAGCCAGGCCATCACCGCCGGCCTCCTGCACCGCGAGCGCACCGGCGAGGGCCAGTTCATCGAGGTGCCCATGCTGGAGTGCATGACCAGCTTCACCCTGGTCGAGCACCTCTACGACCACGCCTTCGACCCGCCCATCGGCCAGTGGGCCTACCAGAGGGTGGCCAACCCCAACCGCCGCCCCTACCAGACGAAGGACGGCTACATCGGCCTGTTGCCCTACACGGACAAGCAGTGGGACCAGTTCTTCGCCGCCGCCGGCATGGCCGAGAGCTTTGGCAAGGACCCGCGGTTCTCCGACTACGCCACCCGCGGCAAGCACATCCAGGAGCTCTATGGCCTGGTGGGCGAGGTGACCCAGACCAAGACCACCCAGGAGTGGCTGGACCTCCTGAAGCCCCTGTCCATCCCGGTGGTGCGCACCGCCCGGCTGGACGACCTGCCGGACGACCCGCACCTTTCGGCCGTGGGCTTCTTCGAGCGGCATGAGCACCCGCACGCCGGGCCCTACCTCGCCATGAAGCCGCCGGTGAAGTTCACCGCCTCGCCCAGCAACATCCGCCGCCACCCGCCCCGCCTGGGCGAGCACACCGACGAGGTCTGGGCGGAGCTGGGGCTGGAGAAGCCGTGAGGGGATTGCGGAGGGGCCGTTGCCCCCCTAAGTCGGCTTCACCGACAGCTCCCCCTGGGGGGAGCAATGGGCGCTGTAATTCCTCCCCATCAGGGGGAGGTGGACCGGGACGCCAGTCCCGGGACGGAGGCGGTCTCCCGAGCCGCCATGGGTTAGGGGACTGCGGTCCAGCGAATAAGGAAGGCCTGATGCGCATCTCGGTCATGGGGGTTTCCGGGGCGGGCAAGTCGACCTTGGCCGCCAGCCTGGCTGAGCGGCTCGGCCTGGAGCGGGTCGAGCTGGACGCCCTGAACTGGCTGCCGGGCTGGCGCGACCTGCACAGCGAGGACCCTCAGGCCTTCGTCGATCGGGTGGAGGCCGCCACCCGGGGCGAGAGATGGGTCACCGACGGCAACTACACCATCTGCCAGGACCTGATCTGGAGCCGGGCCACCGACGTCATCTGGCTGGACTATCCCCTCTCGGTCAGTATGCCGCGCCTCTTGAGGCGCACCCTGGACCGGGCGGTCACGGGGCGCGAGCTGTGGGGAACGGGCAACCGCGAGCACTTCACCCGCTGGTTCGACAAGGACCATCCGGTCTGGTTCACCCTGCGCCATCGCACCCGGGCGAACGCCAAGCGCGAGGCGCGGTTCGCGGACCCGCAGTGGGCGGGGGTGCGAAAGCACAGGGTGAAGTCGCCCCGGGGGGCGGAGGCCCTGATGGAGCGCCTCGCAGACCTCGACGCCGGCCGACGGCAGGTATGAAAAAGCCCGGCGACCTGATCGGGCCGCCGGGCGATTTCATCCGGGCCGAAGCCCTCGCGGGCTATTTCTTGGGTCCTTCCTTGGCCTCGTCCGCCGTCTTGGTGACGGCGCTGCCGGCGGCCTGGACGTCCTTGCCGACGCCCGCGATGGTGTTGCAGCCGGCCACGGCGAGGGTCGCCGCGGCGGCCGCGAGGATGAGGATCTTGCGCATGTGAGCCATCCTTTGCGTGAGCCTGAAAGTCTGCTGACAGTCTAGGCCCCCGGTTTGGTTAACAGACGCTGAACGGAACCTCAGGCCGGGCGAAAGACCGGCGCCGGGGGACCGCCCTCCGTCGGCTGGAAGCGCACCTTCACCCTCTGGCCGATCTTCAGGCTGTCCGGGTCGCAGTCCACGAAGTTGGTCAGCACCGCCGGGCCCTCGTCCAGGGTGACGTAGCCGATCACGTAGGGGCCCGTGGGCGAGCGGCGCATGATGGAGAAGGTGTAGATCTCACCCTCGCCGGGGCTCTCCTCCCAGACCGTGTCGTCCGAGGCGCAGAAGGGGCAGATGGCCCGGGGGTACCAGTGCGCCTTGCCGCAGGCGGTGCAGCGCTTGACCAGGAACCGGCCCTCGGCGGCGGCGTCCCAGAAGGGCTTGGACTCGACGGTGACGGCGGGGGCGGGAATGGCCCGGCCGGCGGGCTTGGCTTCAGCTTCGCTCATCGTCCTACTCCCGCTCGAGGATGACCGTGGCCGCGCCGTGGCGCGTGCCCAGGGATCCGCCCGTGCCGTGGGCGAGGGCCAGGTCGCAGTTGGCCACCTGCACCTTGGGGTGGGCCTCGCCGCGCAGCTGGCGCACCGCCTCGATGACCTTGGTGATGCCGCCCCGGTTGGTGGGGTGGTTGTTGCACAGGCCGCCGCCGTCGGTGTTGAAGGGCAGCTTGCCGACCCCCGAGATCAGGTTGCCGTCGGCCACGAAGCGCCCGCCCTGGCCCTTGGGGCAGAAGCCAAGGTCCTCGAGCTGCATCAGCACGGTGATGGTGAAGCTGTCGTAGATGGAGGCGTACTTGATGTCGGCGGGGGTGACGCCGGCCTCCTCGAAGGCCCGGGGGCCGGACCAGACCGCGCCGGAATACGTCAGGTCCAGGCTATGGCCGCCGCTGGGGCCCTTGGGCGCCTCGCCGGCGCCGATCACCTTGACCTTCGGCCGGTTCAGGCTGCGGGCCACCTCGGGGGAGGTGACGATGAGGGCGCCGCCGCCGTCGGTGACGACGCAGCAGTCCAGGAGGTGCAGGGGATCGGCGATCATCCGCGAATTGACCACGTCCTCCACCGTGACCACGTCCTTCAGGAAGGCGTGCTCGTTCCACTGGGCGTGATGGCTGGCGGCGACCTTGATCCAGGCCAGTTGCTCGGAGGTGGTGCCGTAGTCATGCATGTGGCGCATGGCGCACATGCCGTAGGTGTTGTGGGTCGAGCCGCCGTAGATGTTCTCGAAGCCGGCCTCGGGGGCGCCGTCGGACAGCTGGCCCGGGCGCGCGCCGCCGCCGCCGGGACGACCGCCCTGCCCCTGGCGCGGGCGCCCGGCCAGGGTGATCAGGGCCACCTGGCACTTGCCGGCGGCGATGGCCTGGACCGCGTGGCCCACGTGCAGGATGTAGGACGAGCCGCCGGTCTCGGTGGAGTCCAGGTGGCGGACATTGCGCAGGCCCATGTAGTCGACCATGGACATGCCGCCGAAGCCCGGCGCGTCGCCGGCGCAGAAATAGCCGTCCACGTCGTCGAAGGAGAGGCCGGCGTCGGCCAGGGCGCCCCGGGCGCTCTCGGCGTGCAGCTGGGCGCTGGTCTTGTCGGGGGCGTCGCGGGTGGGATGCTCCCACGCCCCCATGATGTAGGCCTTGCCTTTGAGGCTCATGATCCTCCCCCTTCCGGTGTGCGACCGCCGGTTGATGGCGAGGGCTTAACGCGCCGCTGCGGCAAGGGGAAGCCCCGAGGGGGTGCGGGCCATGCGGCCCCTCAGCAGACCCCCTCCGGCCCGCTACGCGGTCCACCTCCCCCTGGGGGAGGAATTGGAGGGCGGCCATAACCGCCGCGGATAGGGCTCTTGCCAATTGACCAATATCGGACAGCGCCCGCGCGGCGCA
>CAIMLY010000104.1 GCA_903842425.1 uncultured Alphaproteobacteria bacterium
AGTCAGAAACGGACGGGCTTCTTCAGCCCTGGCGCCCACGAGCACCACGGCCTTCAGCTGCGGTAGCAGCTGGACGAGGCGGAGAGCCTCAAGAGCGCCCTCCCTCACCTCGCGCGCCGTCACCTTCCGCGTGCCGTTCCAGCCGGGGATAAGGTTCCAGAGCACGGTCTCCCGTCGAGGGATGCCGGCGTCTCGCATGAAGTTGAAGATGGCCTCGGCGGTGGGATCATCATTGTCGCGACTGATGAATCCCGAGCCGGCTCGACCGGGCCGCGAAGCCGAGGTCATGGGCCCGGGCTTTTCGAGCAGGAAGAGCAGTCGAGCCTCGACGCCGCCATCCAGGGGATCGAAGTCGGGGAATTCGTCGGATGAGCGAGCCCTGAGCCGTTCCACATAGGCGATCAGGGGATGGATGTGCGGTTGCGCAAGGAGCCCGCGCCGCATCGCCCGGGCATCAGGGTCGCGAAGGCTGCGGGGCGTCTCGGGGCCCGGCCCCATGCTCACCCCAGTCCCCGGAGGTAGCGCAAACTCGCCTCCACGCTGGGCCAGTAGGGGTCCGGCGGGAAGTCGTGTTCGACGAAGCGGTGCTCGACGCCGACCTCGGCTCCGGCGGCCAGGAGGGCGGGGAAGTCGAGGGTCCCGGCGCCCACGTCGTCCATGCCGCCGTCGGCCCTGTAGTCCTTCAGGTGCAGGAGGCGGACCCGGCCGGCCATCTGGCGGATCATGGCCAGGGCGTCCTGCCCGCCCCGGGTGAGCCAGTAGACGTCCAGCTCGAAGCTGACGAGGGCCGGGTCGGTCCCGGCGACCAGGCGGTCGAAGGGGCGGGTCCCGTCAGGGTCGACGGCGAACTCGAAGTCGTGGTGGTGGTAGGCGACGCGGAAGCCGGCGTCGCTGGCGGTGCGCGCAAAGGCGTTCAGGCTGGCGATCACCGCGTCCCAGTCGCGCTGGTCGGGCATGACGAAGGGCAGGACGATCCAGCGGCAGCCGAGGTGGCGGGCCATGGCCAGGACCGCGTCGGGTCGGTCGCGCATGTCGTCGATCCCGGCGTGGACGGAGGGGCAGTCCAGGCCGATGGCCGCCAGGTGGTCGCCCAGGTCGGCGAAGTCCATGGACAGGGGGGCGGCGAACTCCACGGCGTCGTAACCGATCTCGCGGATGCGGCTGAGGGTTCCCTTGGGGTCGGCGGCGAAGGGCTTCCTGAGGGTGTAGAGCTGCAGGCCGTAGGCGGTCATTCGAAGGCTCCGTCGCGGAGAAGGTCGGCGGCATGGTTCGCCGTCCGGGCGGACAGGGCCATGTAGGTCAGGGAGGGGTTCATCGAGGCGCTGGAGGCCATCACCGCCCCATCGGAGAGGAAGAGGTTGGACACCTCGTGCGCCTGGCCCCAGCCGTTCACCACCGAGGTCGCCGGGTCGAGGCCCATGCGCGCCGTGCCCATCTCGTGGATGCGGTCGCCGGGCGGGGTGACGTGCTCGGCGGCCTCTTCCCAGCGGTTGAGGTCGACGCAGCCGGCGGCCTTGAGCATCTGCCAGGCGTCCCGGGCCGCCTCGCGCATCATCAGGTACTCGTTGCGGCCGTGGGCGGCGTCGATCACCGGCACGGGGACACCCCAGGAGTCCCTGCGCGTCGTCGACAGGGTGACGCGGTTGTCGGGGTTGGGCAGGACCTCGCCGAAGGGCATGAGGGACATGGACCAGGGCAGGCCGCCGGGGGCCTCGGACCGGCGGGTGCGCACAGCCCCGCCCTGCATGCCGAAGCCGCGCAGGTAGGGCTTGTCCGTCTCGGTCACGTTGGCGTAGCGGGGGATGTAGATGCCCGTCGGGCGCTCGCCGGGATCGTGCTGGTCCTGGAAGCCCGGCCAGCGGCCGACGATGGGCCGGGTGCTGACGTGGTCCATCAGGTTGCGCCCCACCTGGTCGCTGCCGTTGGCGAGGCCGCGCGGGAAGGCCTCCGACACCGAGTTCAGGAGCAGGGCGGAGGTGTTGATGCTGGAGGCGTTGAGGAAGACCATCCGGGCCGTATAGGTGCGCCCCTCGCGGGTGTTGCGGTCCACCACCCGAACGCCGGTGACGCGGCCGAGGACGGGGTCATGCTCCACCGAGGCGACGACGGCGTCGGTCACGACGGTAAGGTTGCCCGTGGCCCGGGCGGCGGGAAGCGTCGCCGCCTGGGTGGAGAAGTAGCCGCCCAGGTTGCAGCCGTGGGCGCAGGCCAGCTTGCCCTCGCAGCGCTTGCGGCCCAGGTCCTGGTGCACCTTGGTCGTCCGGCTGAGGTTGGCGACCCGGCCCATGATCATGCGCCGGGTGGGGAAGGCGGCCTCGATGCCGGCCTTCGCCGCCTCCTCGACCACGTTCATCGGCCAGGGCGGCAGGAAGTCGCCGTCAGGCAGCTGGCAGAGACCGTCATAGTCGCCGCTGATGCCGGCGAAGGCCTCCACGTGGTCATACCAGGGGGCGAGGTCGTCATACCGGATCGGCCAGTCGACCCCGTGGCCATCCTTCAGGTTGGACTCGAAGTCCTGCGGCGCCCAGCGGTAGGACTGCCGGCCCCAGGTGAGGGAGCGACCGCCCAGCTGGTAGCCCCGGATCCACCGGTAGGGCTTGCCGGGCGCGGTCTCGTAGGGGTGGTCGTAGTCGCTGGCCCAGAACTTCTTGTTGGATTCGAACAGGGCGTAGGAGACCCCGGCA
>CAIMLY010000105.1 GCA_903842425.1 uncultured Alphaproteobacteria bacterium
CGGAAGCCCTCCTCGATGTCGCGGACGAACTCCCGGGCCATCTGGTTGGGCCCGACGCCGGTGAGGAAGCGCGGGACGTCCAGCCACCAGCCGGTGACGTTGATGATGTTGACCCCCGAACCCTTCGAGGCCGCGACCAGCAGCTCGGCGTTGCGGCCGAGGTCGAAAGTGGTGGCGTCCAGGATGGTGTCGATCCCCGCGGCCTTGGCCTCCGACAGGGCGGCGATGGCGCGGGCCTCCCGGTCCTGGCCCAAGAGGTCGGGATAGGCGTCGTAGAGGCCGCTGGCGGCGACCATGACGTGCTCGTGCATGAGGGTGAAGCCGAGCTGGTCGCCGGAGATCGGCCCAAGCACGGAGTTCACGAGACCAGAGCTCGCCATGGTGTTCCCTCCCCCGCCCGCTCAGTATCGCCAGGTCAGCGACGCCGAGATCCAGTCCCGGTCGGCGAACGCCTGGTCGCTTTCGACATGTGACCATTCCAGCCGGCCGAACATCGAGGCTCGCCCGGTCGTCGCCGCCTCGAAGCGCAGGCCCGCGCCAAGCTGGCGCGTATCCGCGCGGCCAAGCTCGCCCGGCAGCGGGGACTGGAGCCAGGTCCGCCCGGCCGCCCCAAAGACGTAGGGCAGGATTGTGGTGCGACCCGCCGGGAGGGCCCGGCTCACGTCGAGCCGGGCGGCCAGCATGTCGTCGCCGAGAAGGGAGCCGGTCGGCGGGCCGGAAATGAGATCAGCCGAGGCGATTGCGCCCTGCTCGGACCGCAGCAGGGGATTCCCGAAACCGGTCTGCCCTCGAATTAGAACCCTCGCGGATGAGGCGTCCCCGAGCGGCGCGAAGACGCCCAGCGACCCCTGGAGTCGCGTGAACTTCGCATCCGCCCCGAAGCGTGACAGGGGCCTGAGGGGCGTCGCCTCGTCGATGGACCGGGCGCCCAGGCCATCGAAGCCCTGCGCCACCTCAAGCTCGTAGTCCACGCGGCCGCCACGATCGAGGGCCTCGTAGCCGTCGATGGCGATCCTGGCGACCCGGGTCCGGTCGGCGAACAGGTCCACGGTGGGCCCGAGGATGCCGGTGGTCTGGCCTTCGCTGGCAGCGTCCAGGGTAAGCCGGATGTCCTGCGACCGGGTTCGGGAGCGCAGGGTCGCGAGATTCACGAAGACGCCCACCCGGTTGAACTCGTTCTGGAGGGCCAGCGGGGCGCTAGCGCCCCTCGGAGCCGACGCGCTGAAGGCGAGTTCACCCCCGACGCTCAGGCCACGGTTACCGAGCGGGACCTGGGCATGGAGAGACGCGTAGCGGCGAAGCGTGTCGTCGGACCAGGAGGGGTCGTCCGGCGAAACCGCGACGGTGAGGAGGATCCGCTCACCCAGGCCCAGGAGACTGTTGAGCGCCAGGGATCCCGTCAGTTGCTCGCGGCCGACCTCTTCGCTCAGGCTGTTGTCGATCGTGACGGCCATCTGGAATGGTCGGTGTTCTCCGGCCACTACAAGAACCGTTCCGCCGGTGCGGGTGCCCGGGCTCAGCGCGGATTGCAGGGCCAGGCCGGAGGCGTCGCCGGCCAGCAGGAGGCGCCGCTCGAACTCGGAGGCGAGCAGGGGCTCGCGATCGACGAGGGGCGTGAGCACGGCCTCCACCCTGGCCCGTACGGCGTCGGGCAGACCCTGGAGGTCAATCCGCTCGACAAACCCGGACACGACCAGGACCCGCACGATCCCGGTGTCGCGTTCAAGATCCTGGGCGGGCACAACGACGCGCACAAGCGGGTAACCCGCCTCGAAATAGGCCGCCTGCAGGGCGGCGGCGTAACCATAGACATCCGCGACGGAGACTTCGGCCCCGAGGGCCGGTTTCAACGCCCCCGTCCGGGCCGCCAGCGGCGCGAGGCTGCCGTCGACCTGCAGGTCGCGCAGGATGAAACGGACGGCGTCTGCACCCTCCGGCGCGCCCTGTCCCCTTGCGGCGGGAAAGCGAAAGCTGCCGGGAGGGACCTGTTTCTCGAGCGCCTCTGCTGGCCGCGCCTGGCTCGGCGATGGCGTCTGGGCAAGGGATGGCGCCGACGCCACCATGACCACGCTGGTGACCAGGGCGAAGGCCGTCGACCTTGCGGCCAGGGAAGGCGTCATCGGCAGGTTCCTATTCGGGGGGCAGACAGACGCCGGCGGCGGCCACGACACAGGCGCCGGCCACAGCGCCCACCGCCGGACGCTCTGTTGCGTCTCCGACCCCCGCCGCACCGTCGATCACAGCCGAGCCCTGCAGGGCCGGGGCGCCCCCCGACGCGCCGCCGCCAGGCCCCGGCGCCGGACCTGTCCCCGGGAGCTGGCTGGCGGGAATGAGGTCGGGACCCAGGCCAATGATGGTCAGGTCCGCGCCGACAAAGGCGATCTGGTAGTTCGGATTGCCGACCGAGCCGATGAGGATCGGATAGGGGCCCGGCGCCTCTCCAGCCATTCGGGCCAGGCGTCCGGAAAGGGTGTCGGCGAACTGCAGGGCCCCGGTCGTGACCCGGTAGGTCAGGGCCGGATCCGGCTGACCCACGAAGCGCGTTACGGCATCGGCCGTAAGCGTGATCGGCCTCGGGGTGATGGTCAGGTTGGCCCCGACGTAGGTGACCGCGTAGTTGGCGTTAGCCGCAAGGCTGCCCTGGGTGATGGCCACGGTTCCGACACCGGTGGACGGGGTGGCGGTGGTGGCGAGGGCCCCGGTCACGGTATCGCCATTGACCAGGCCGGAGCCGCCAACCGTAAAGGTCAGGGCCGGATTGGCGTTGCCGTAGATGCGGCTCAGCGCATCGGCGGTCAGGGTGATTGGCCGCGGGGTGATGGTCAGGTTGGCCC
>CAIMLY010000106.1 GCA_903842425.1 uncultured Alphaproteobacteria bacterium
GCCCTGCGCAAGGCGAACGACCCGGACCTCGGCTCGTCGTCCGGGAACTGAGGGTCAGGCGCCGGGCGAAGGTGGCCGGACAGCCCGGCGCACGCCCAGTTCATCAAGCTCCGCGGTCTCGCGCCGGGCGGCCTCCCGGACCTTCCGCCGCGCCATGCCCTCGGCCACATGCTCGTACTTCTTCTGCGCCTCGAAGGCCTCGGCGAGGGCGTCCCGCGCGCCCGTCTCTTCCGACAGGATGAGGTCGATCTCGGCCAGGATACGGATCCTCCGGACCTTGCAGCCCTCCCTGTAGCCGTCCTGGTGGAAGCCCGCGATGGGTTCGCTGCGGATGAAGGCGTGCTCGGCCTCGACCTCGGCGTCGAGCATGACCAGCCGCATCTCCGCCGCCTCGCGGCGGGAAACGACCTCGGCAAGCCGCTTCTGGCGGATCTCCACGTCGTAGCCGGCGATCCGGATCAAGCTCTTTTCCCAGCTCACGGCGCCCCGCCGGCCAGGATCTGTTCAAGCCGCGAGAAGGACTCCGCCAGGCTGGACACCTCGTCCTTGTCCTGGCCGAGGAAGGCCTCCAGGGCCGGATTGAGGGCGATCGCACGGTCCACCATCGGGTCCGAGCCGGCCCGGTAGGCGCCGATGCGGATCAGCTCCTCCATGTTTGTGTAGGCCGACATCACCTGCCGGGCATCCCGGACGATCCCGCGTTCGCGCGGGTCCTGGCACCCGGGCATGGTCCGGCTAATGGATTTCAGCACGTTGATCGCCGGAAACCGGCCCCGCTCGGCGATGGCCCGCTCCATCACGATATGCCCGTCCAGTATGCCCCGGACGGCGTCGGCGATCGGCTCGTTGTGGTCATCCCCGTCGACGAGGACGGTGAAGAGGCCTGTGATCGGCCCGGCCCGGGCGCCGTCCGGGCGGATCGGCCCGGGGCCCGCCCGTTCAAGCAGCTTGGGCAGTTCGGTGAAGACGGTGGGCGTGTAGCCCTTGGTGGTCGGCGGCTCTCCCGCCGCCAGGCCAATCTCGCGCTGGGCCATGGCGAAGCGGGTGACCGAGTCCATCAGGCACAGGACCTCGAGGTCCTGGTCGCGCATGAACTCGGCGATGGCGAGGGTCATGTAGGCCGCCTGGCGGCGCTTGAGGGCCGGCTCGTCGGAGGTGGCCACGACCACCACCGCCCGCTTCAGTCCCTCTTCGCCCAGGGTCTCCTCGATGAACTCGCGGACCTCCCGGCCCCGTTCCCCGATCAGGCCGACGACGACGGCGTCGCACTCGGACTGGCGCGCCAGCATGGACAGGAGCACCGACTTGCCGACCCCGGAGCCGGCGAAGACCCCCAGCCTCTGTCCCCGGCAGCAGGTGGTGAAGACGTTCATGGACCGGACGCCGAGGTCCAGTCGAGCCCCCACCCGGTCCCGGGCGTGGGCGGGAGGCGGCGAGGCCCTCAGGGGGTAGGCGGCGAGCCCCCGCGGCAGGGGGCCCTTGCCGTCGATGGGCTCTCCGAAGGCGTCGACGATCCGGCCCAGCCAGGCGGTGGTGGGGTGGACGGCGAAGCCCTGGGTCTCGATATGGATGGCGGCCCCCGGCGCGACCCCTTCCACGGGTCCGAAGGGCATGAGGAGGGCCCGGGAGTCCCGGAAGCCCACCACCTCGGCCGGAAGCGGCGGGGCGCCCCGGCGCTGGATCTCGGCCCTGGCTCCCACGGCGAGGCGGGTCATGCCTCCCCGGGCCTCGATGAGCAGTCCCGACACGGCCGCGACACGCCCGGTCACCACCAGCGGGTCCAGTTTCTCGACGGCCTCGACAAGGTTCTGCAAGACGCGGACTCCGGACGCGACTCAGGTCGTCCAGTGTGTGTCCTACAGGCTTAATCAGCTGTGAAGGGGGCGCCGGGGATCAGGCGCCGGGGATCAGGCGCCCGGGACCCGCTCGCGGCGGCTCGCAAACACGAGGAACCGACCCAGCAGCACGCCCGCGAGCAGGCCGCCGAGGAAGGCGCCGCCAAGGCTGCGGGCGGGGCGCAGCCGGACCTCGTCAGACAGGCTGAAGGGCTGGGGCGGCAGCGCCTCGAGGGGCGCGGAAAGGTCCGCCTCGCCGCAGCTGTCCAGCAGGGCCAGGCCCGCGCCGGCCTCGGCCAGCCCGGAGGGACCGGGATCCGACTCCAGATCCGGGGACATGTGCAGGACTCCCGCAGGCCGGACCCAGCGCCGGACCCGCTGAATATGGGCCCTGGCGAGCCCTTCGCCAGTCCGGGCGAGCCACAGGTGTTCGCCGCCCCTGTCCAATCACAAAAGATTCATCCCCCGGCGGGAGGCCCTGACGCGACAGGGCTTGCTGCTGATTCGCAAACCGGGTTAACGATTTTCACGGCAAGGTTACCGACGTTAACCTTTCTTAAATTAACCCTCTGGCAGGGTGATTTTGCCGGGGCGCGTCGCGAAGCGAATCAGCGTCCGGGACAGAGGGGCAAGGAGGCGAGTATGCGCGTACTGCTGATCGAGGACGACAGCGCAACGGCTCAGAGCATTGAATTGATGCTCAAGTCCGAGGGTTTCAACGTCTATACGACGGACCTGGGCGAGGAAGGCGTCGATCTGGGCAAGATCTACGACTACGACCTGATCCTGCTCGACCTGAACCTGCCCGACATGAGCGGCATGGACGTGCTGCGGAATCTCCGGGTCGGCAAGATCGACACTCCGATCATGATCCTGTCAGGCACCTCCGAGATCGACACCAAGGTCAAGACGCTCGGCGGCGGCGCCGACGACTACATGACCAAGCCCTTCCACAAGGACGAACTGGTCGCCCGGATCCATGCGGTGGTCCGCCGGTCCAAGGGCCACGCCCAGTCCGTGATCCGCACCGGCGACATCCTGGTCAACCTCGACGCCAAGACGGTCGAGGTGAACAACAACCGGGTCCACCTGACCGGCAAGGAGTACCAGATGCTGGAACTCCTCTCCCTCCGGAAGGGCACGACCCTGACCAAGGAAATGTTCCTCAACCACCTCTACGGCGGCATGGACGAGCCCGAGCTGAAGATCATCGACGTCTTCATCTGCAAGCTGCGCAAAAAGCTGGCGGCCGCCGCCGACGGCAAGCACTACATCGAGACGGTCTGGGGACGGGGCTACGTGCTCCGCGACCCGATGGAGGGTCAGGCCGCAGCCTGACCCGGCCGCAGCTGAAGTTCCGGACGCCCGCCCGCAAGGCGGGCGTTCTTGTTTCCGGGAAGCGGCGGGTTAACACTTGGCCGACGTCCCTGGGGAGGGAAGACGGGAATGAACCGGCTCGCCGCACTCGGCCTGACCCTGGTGGCCGCCCTCGGGCTTGCCTTCGTCTCGGCCCGGCCGCCATCGCCGCGCCCGGCCGATGCGCCGCTGGAGGCCTTCTCCGCCGGAAGGGCCCTGACGGACGTCCGGGTCATCGCGCGGACTCCCCACCCGACGGGCTCGCCGGAGAACGCCCGGGTCCGGGACTATGTCGTCGCCCGGATGAGCGCCCTGGGCCTGTCCCCGCAGGTGCAGGCCGACTTCGGCTTGCGGAGGGTCACGCGGATCCAGCAGCCGGTCTTCCTGGGCGGCTCGGTGGAGAACGTGATCGGCGTCCTGCCGGGGCGCGACCGGTCCGCGCCAGCCCTTGCGATCATGGCCCATTACGACAGCGTGCCTGGCTCCCCGGGAGCGGCGGATGATGCGGCGGGGGTCGCGGCCGCCCTGGAGATCGCCCGGATCCTGAAGGCCCGTGGGACGCCGTCCCGCGACGTCCTGTTCCTCATGACCGATGGCGAGGAGGCAGGCCTGCTCGGCGTCGAGGCCTTCTTTGCCCGCCACCCCCTCGCGGGCCGCGTCGGCTACCTCATCAACATGGAGGCGCGCGGGGGCGGCGGCCTGGCGCAGATGTTCCAGACCGGCCCCCGGAACAAGGGGACCATAGACCTCCTGCAGGCGACGGCGAGCCGGCCCTCGGCCTCTTCGCTCTCCGTCCTCCTCTACTCGGCCATGCCGAACGACACGGACTTCACGGTGTCCAGGGCCGCCGGCGTGGACGGCCTGAACTTCGCCTTCATCGGTCGCCAGTTCGACTACCACTCGGCGACCTCCACGCCTGAAGCCCTGGAGGCCGGCAGCCTGCAGCACATGGGCGACCAGGTCACGGCGGCGGCCCTGGCGATCGCCCAGTCCCCCACCCTCCCGGTGCGCGGACCGGACCGGGTCTTCTCCCACCTCTTCGGCGATCACCTCGCAGGCTACCCGGCGGCGTTCGGCTGGCTGGTCCTGGCGGCCTGCGGCGGCCTGCTCGCCCTCGCCATCCGGAATGCGCGCCGGCTTGGGGCCCTGGACGCCCCCGGGGTGGTGCGTGGGGCCGGGGCGGCAGTCTACCTCCTGCTCCTGACAAGCGCCCTCCTGCACCTGGCGCGGAGGATCGCCGCCGAAGGCTCCGGATTCCTTGAACAGAGGGCGCTGCTCGCCCGGGTGACGGCGTGGGAGATTGCGCTCCTTCTCATCAGCCTCGGCGTACTGGTCCTGGCGCCCCGCCTGCTGGCCCGCGGCCGCAGCCGTCTCCAGGCCGGCGCCCTGGCCCTCGCGGCGGGCGCCGCCGCCCTGCCCTTCGGCTGGGACATCGCCGCGGTGGCCCTCGGCGTGGGTGCGGCCGTAGCCGGGATCATGACCTTCGGGCCGCCGGTCCGCATCGCGCCGGCCTGGACCGGCGTGCTCCTCACCGCCCTCGCCGCCGCCCTCGGGCTCCAGGTCCTCGCCCCCCAGGCCGCCTTCCTGGTCGCCTGGCCCCTGCTGGCCGCCTGCCTCCTGGCCGCCGCGACCTCCCTGGGGGCCACGCCCTCCACCTGGCGGCTGCCGGTCGCAGGCGTCCTGGTCGGCATCCCTGTCACCGCCTGGCTCCTGGGATATGCCCATGGCGTCTTCCTGGGCCTGGACCTGCCCGCCCTGCTGAGCGCCTTCGTCTGGCTGGCCGCCCTCTGCCTCTGGCCCCTGGCCCACGCCGCGCCGGATGACAGCAGGGTCGGCCTCGGCCTCGCCGCCGCCCTGGTGGCGGGACTGGCCCTGGCCGGCCTCCTGCGCCTGGTTCCGCCCTGGACCGAGCGGCATCCCGAGGCGACCCTGGTCCAGTACGTGCGCGACGCCGACGCCGGCGGCGCCCGTCTCATCTCGGGCGAGCCGCGCCTGTCCCGCTGGACCCGGTCGCTCCTCGGTCGGGATGGCGGGACGCCGGTGCAGGTGACGGACGAACGGGTGTCCCGGGGCAAGGTCTGGTCGGTCCCTGCCCGCCCCGTCGCCCTCAGGGGTTCGGACAGCGAGATGCAGGTCCTCGCAGATGGCCGACGCCGCCTGGTTGTCCGCAACCCAGCCAACGCCAGGGCCCTGGGCCTCGACCTGCGCAGCAACACCCTGGCGGCAGACGTCGCGATCAACGGCCGGCCCGCCGGGCTTCTGGCTGCGCCGGGGGTGTGGAACCGCCTCAGGCTGCAGGCCCCGCCAGAGGAGGTCGTGGTGGAGTTCCGCCCCGCAGGTCCCGGGTCCCTGGAGGTGCGCACGCTCACCCGCCTTGACGGCTGGCCTGAGGGCCTGCCACCCCTGCCCCCGAGGCGGCGGGACGAGATGGCCTTCGGGGACAGCGACACCGCCCTGGTGACGTCCGCGCGGACCTACAACTGGTGAACAGGGAGACCGCCGTGTCCGACGTGGTGATCTATCACAACCCCGCCTGCGGGACCTCCCGCAACACCCTGGCCCTGCTGAGGGAAAAGGGCGTCGAGCCCCGGGTCGTCGAGTACCTCAAGACAGGATGGACAGAGCCACAGCTCAAGGCCCTGGCGGCCCGGGCGGGCGTTCCCCTGCGGTCCTTCCTGCGCACGCGGGGCACGCCGGCGGAGGCCCTCGGCCTGACCCTGGCGGGCGTGACCGAGGACCAGTTGGCGGCCGCCATGGTGCGGGATCCCATCCTGGTCGAGCGCCCGATCGTCGAAGGCCCCCGGGGCGCGGCCCTGTGCCGCCCCGCCAACCGGGCCCTGGACGTCGTCTGAAACGGCCACGAAAAAGGGCCCCGCCGTGAGGCGAGGCCCTTGTCCGGTTCCGGGACGGGATCAGTCGAAGACGATGACCGAGCGGGCGAGGCCGCCCTTCTTCATGTCATCGAAGCCCTCGTTGACCTGGTCGAGCCGGATGCGCTGCGAGATCATCTCGTCGAGCTTGAGCTTGCCGGACATGTAGAAGTCCACCAGGCGGGGCATGTCGACCGGGAAGCGGTTCGAGCCCATGAGCGAGCCCTGGATGCGCTTCTCGCCCAGGAAGGCGGCGCCCGGCAGGGTGACGTTCTGGCCGATCGGGATCATGCCGATGATGTTGGCCGTGCCGCCCCGGCGCAGCATGTTGAAGGCCTGCTCGGCGGTCTTGGACAGGCCGATGGCCTCGAAGGCGTGGTGCACGCCGCCGCGGGTCATCTCGAGGACCTCCTTCACCGCGTCCGTCTTGGAGGCGTCGATGAAGTCGGTGGCCCCGAACTCCCGGGCCAGGTTGTCCTTGGAGCCGAACATGTCGACGGCGATGATCCGGCCGGCGCCGGCGATGGCCGCACCGTTGATCGCCGACAGGCCGACGCCACCGCAGCCGATGACCGCCACGGTCTCGCCGGGACGGACGCCCGAGGTGTGAATGGCCGCGCCCACGCCGGTCATGACCGAGCAGCCGATCAGGGCGGCGCGGTCGAGGGGCATGTCCTTGCGGATCGAGACGCAGGCGTGCTCGTGGATCAGCATGTACTCGGCGAAGGAGGACAGGTTGAGGAACTGCGGCAGGGGCGCGCCGTTCTGGGTCAGGCGGGGCTCATCGCCGGAGTCGCGCTTGGTCTCGGGGCTGACGCAGAGGGACAGGCGGCCGGTCAGGCAGCTCTCGCAGTGGCCGCAGTAGGCCGACAGACAGGTGATGACATGGTCGCCCACCTTTACCGTGCGCACTTCGGAGCCCACGGCCTCGACGATGCCGGCGCTCTCGTGGCCGAGGACGGCCGGGAGCGGGTGCGGGTAGGACCCCTCCATGAAGTGGAGGTCGGAGTGGCACAGGCCGGCGGCCTTGGTGCGGACCAGGACCTCATGCGGGCCGGGCTTGTTGATCTGGACGTCTTCGATCAGAAGCGGCTTGCCCACTTCGCGCAGAACGGCGGCCTTCATGTCGGCATCTCCCCAAGTCTCGCCCGTGCGGGCTGTGTCGCCTTGACCGGCCATGCGCGCCGGACTCCCTCGACCTTATCGCCCTTGGGGCGACCGGCGCCAGACTCTTTTCAGGCCCCGGCGAGCGTCGCCCTCAACTCGCGCTTGAGGACCTTGCCGGTGGGGCCGATGGGCAGGCCGTCGACGATGCGGACCTCGTCGGGGACCCACCACTTCGCCACCCGGGCGGCGACATGTTCGCGCAGCACCGCGGGGTCGACGTCCTGGCCCGGGCGGAGCACCACGAGCAGGAGGGGCCGCTCGTCCCACTTGGGATGCGGGACCCCGACCGCCGCGGCAAGGGCGACCGCGGGATGCGAGGAGACCGCGTCCTCGAGGTCCAGGGTCGAGATCCACTCGCCGCCGGACTTGATCACGTCCTTGGCCCGGTCGGTCAGGCGCAGGTAGCCCTCGGGATCGATGGCGGCGATGTCGCCGGTGTCGAACCAGCCGTCGTCGCCAAAGGCGGCCGCGCCGTCGTTGCGGTAGTAGGCGGAGGCGACCCAGGGGCCGCGCACCTGGAGGGCGCCGGACTGGCGTCCATCATGGGGCAGGACCGCCCCGTCCTCCCCGACGACCCTCAGCTCCACGCCCCAGTTGGCCCGGCCCTGCCGCTGCTTGCGGGCCAGGGCGGCCTCTGCGGTCTCGCCGGCGTGGGCGGCCAGGGGAGTGTTGATCACGCCCAGGGGACTGGTCTCGGTCATCCCCCAGATCTGCCGGACATCGGCCCCCAGCCGGTCCTGGACCCTGGAGATCAGGGACGCCGTGGGGGCCGAGCCGCCGACGGCGACCGTCCGCACCGAGGTCAGGGACTGGCCCGTCCCGTCGAGATGATCCAGCACCCCCACCCAGATGGTCGGCACGCCCAGCAGGAAGGTCGCCTGCTCGGCCACCGCCAGGTCGCAGACCGAGGGCCCGTCGAGATGCCGGCCCGGCAGGATGAGCTTGGCTCCCACCAGGGGCGCCGCGTAGGGCGTGCACCAGGCGTTGGCGTGGTACATCTGGGCGCAGGGCAGGATGGCGTCGGCGGCGCCGAGGCCGAAGCAGTCCGGCTGGATCACCGCCATGGCGTGCAGAACGGTCGATCGGTGGGAATAGAGCACGCCCTTCGGATTCCCCGTGGTGCCAGAGGTGTAGCAGAGGGCCGAGGCCTGCCGTTCGTCGAGTTCCGGCCAGTCGAAGGCCGGGTCGGCCGAGGCCAGGAGGTCCTCGTAGACCAGGGTTCCCCCGGGCGCAGCGGCGGGAAGGTTCTCCCGGTCCGTAAGCGCAACGACGGTCCTGACCGTCTCAAGCCGGCCGCCGATCTCCGCGACAAGGTCCGCGAAGGTGATGTCGAAGAACAGGAGGGAGTCGCCGGCGTGGTTGGCCACCCATGCGACCTGGTCCGGATGCAGGCGCGGATTGATGGTGTGAAGCACCGCCCCCAGGCCGCTGACGGCGTAGTAGAGCTCGAAGTGGCGGTGGGTCGACCAGGCCAGGGTGGCGACGCGGTCGCCGGGCCCCACCCCGAGGCCCTTCAGGACATTCGCCATCCGCTTCACCCGGGCCAGGGCGTCGGCGTAGCCGTAGCGGTGGATGGGTCCCTCGACCGTGCGGGTCACGATCTCCCGGGCCGGATGCCAGGCCGCGGCGTATTCCAGGATGGAGGGCAGGGTCAGGGGCCTGTCCATCATGAGTCCGAACATGCGACGCCCTCCCTCCGGACGGTGGGCCGCCGGGATCACCCGGCCTTGCGCGTCACCGTCATCATGTAGTTGACCCCGGAGTCCGACGACAGGCGCCAGGCTCCCGACAGGGGGTCGAAGCTCACCCCGAAAGGCCCCTGCATGTCCAGCGGCTCGGTCGCCAGGAAGCCCCGCAGCTCTTCGGGGGTCAGGAACTTGCGCCAGTCGTGGGTGCCGGCGGGAAGCCAGCGCAGGACGTACTCCGCCCCGATCTTGGCCAGGGCCAGGGCCCGGAGGGTGCGGTTCAGGGTGGCGACGATCATCAGTCCCCCCGGCGCCAGCAGGCGACCGCAGGTGCGCAGGAACTCCGCCGGGTCGGCCACGTGCTCGATGACCTCCATGTTCAGGATCACGTCGAAGGGGGGCGTCCCCGCGGCCTCGAGGTCCTCGGCGGTCGAGGCGAGGTAGGTCACCGGAACGCCGGTCTGTTCCGCGTGGGTCCGGGCCGTACCGATGTTGCGCTCGGACGCATCGACCCCGGTCACGTCGAAGCCCAGGCGCGACATGGGTTCGGAGAGAAGGCCGCCGCCACAGCCGATGTCGAGGAGCCTCAGGCCCTCGAAGGGCCGGCGCTCCGCCCCCTCCCGGCCGAAGTGGGCCAGGCCCCTCTCCCGGATGAAGGTCAGCCGGACCGGGTTGAACCTGTGCAGGGGCGCGAACTTGCCCTTCGGGTCCCACCACTCGGCGGCGATGCGGGAGAACCGCTCGACTTCGGCGGGATCGACGCTGGAACGGGGTTCGGCCATGAGGCGGACATACCAGAGGCGCCGCCGACCTGAACAGGGGAAAGCCCAGCCCTGCAGGTGTTGCCCCCTCCCCGCCCCGCCGCTAGAAGGCCTGTCTTTCCGGTCTGGAGTGCGAGATCCGAGCCATGTCGCGGCTGGTCATGAAATTCGGCGGCACCTCCGTCGCCGACCTGGAGCGCATCCGGCGGGTTGGCCGGCTGGTCGCCGCGGAAGTCGCGGCAGGGCACAGGGTCGCCGTCGTGGTCTCGGCCATGGCCGGCAAGACCAACGAGCTCGTGGCCTGGACGGACGCCGCAGGCCCGGCCGCCGAGGGCCTCGCCGCCTCGGACGACGAGTACGATGTGGTGGTGGCCTCGGGCGAGCAGGTGACCGCCGGCCTCCTGGCCATGACCCTTCGCAACATGGGCCTGCCGGCGCGGTCCTGGATGGGCTGGCAGGTGCCGATCATCGCCGACGACGCCCATGGCCGCTCGCGCATTGACGACATCCCGCCCGAGAAGCTTTCCGCCGCCCTAGACAGCGGCGAGGTGGCGGTGATCGCCGGCTTCCAGGGCGTCACCCCCTCGGGCCGGATCGCCACCCTGGGCCGGGGCGGTTCCGACACCAGCGCCGTGGCCCTGGCCGCCGCGGTGCGGGCCGAGCGGTGTGACATCTACACCGACGTGGACGGGGTCTACACCACCGACCCCCGCATCGAGTCCCGGGCCCGGAAGCTGGCGCGCATCTCCTACGAGGAGATGCTCGAGATGGCGTCCCTGGGCGCCAAGGTCCTTCAGACCCGGTCGGTCGAACTGGCCATGGCCCAGAAGGTGCCGGTGCGGGTCCTGTCGAGTTTTGTCGAGCCCGGCGAGGCCCCGGGCCAGGGCACCATCGTGTGCGACGAGGAAGAGATCATGGAAAAGCGGATCGTCAGCGGAGTCGCCTACAGCCGGGATGAGGCCAAGATCAGCCTCTTCGGCCTGCCCGACCATCCGGGCGTCTCGTCGGTGATCTTCGGCGCCCTCGCCGACGCCAACGTGAACGTGGACATGATCGTCCAGAGCCACGCCCGGGTGGCGGACACGGCGAACATGGAGTTCACGGTCGGCAAGCGCGACGCCGGCCGGGCCGTCGAGATCGTCCGCAGCCTCAAGGGGCAGGTCGGATTCGAGGACGTCCAGGTCAACGAGGACGTGGCCAAGGTGTCCGTCATCGGGGTGGGCATGCGCAGCCACGCCGGCGTGGCCAAGACCATGTTCGGCGCCCTGGCGGAAAAGGGCGTCAACATCCAGGTGATCTCGACCTCGGAGATCAAGATCTCCGTCCTGATCGACGCCGCCTACACCGAACTGGCCGTCCGCGCCCTGCACGCCGCCTACGGCCTCGACAAGCTCTGAGCCCGGCCTAGCGGTCCCTGGCTGCGGGCGGGAAGGTCATCGGATAGTCCGCCGACCAGTGGTTGGCGGTGCCGCTCGTCACGTACCAGGACAGGAACAGGGCGCAGATCAGGGCGCCCGGCAGGTAGCTGTTGGTCCGGCGCCAGGTGAAGACGGCGATGACGCCCACGAGGGCCAGCAGGGGAATGAACTGCAGGGCCACGATCACGTTCAGCGGCTCGGTCGGGGTCAGCAGGAGGCCTGTCGAGAACAGGGTCGCGTACTGCAGGACCGCCAGCACGAGGAACCCGCCGCCCATCACGCCTGCAGCGGTCAGGTAGGTCAGGCGCCGGCTCGCCCCGTCCACCGCCAGGAGGGCGCAGAGGCCCCGCACGGCGACCACCGACTGCAGGGTCCAGAACGGCAGGTAGGTCAGGAAGATCGGCCAGCGCGCCTCCGTCAGGGGCCGGAAGCCGATCACCCAGAAGCGGAAGTCCACGTGCAGGAGCCGGTCCACGGCGGCCAGGGCCAGGGCCACGGCCCCGACCGACAGGGCGGCCGCGACCAGGGAGCGCGGGATGTCGACGCTGAAGACCGGACGGCCCCGCCTCAGGAACAGGGCGATCAGGATCGCCAGTACGGTGTTGGCGAGGGCCCAAGCGAGGAGCTGGTTCTGGACCCATTGGGGAAACAGCGCCGAGGGAAACCAGAGGGCGCCCAGTTTCATGAAGGGCAGGTAGGTCAGCGCCGGCAGCACCGCCGTCAGGCCCAGCGCCAGCCATCCGCCGGCGCCGCGGACGGCCACGGCGGGCTCAGGACTGCGCCTCAGCCGCCCCAGCCAGGGCAGGCCCAGCGCCAGCTCGAAGGCCCCGAGCAGAAGGAGGCCGGCGCCGACCAGCGCCAGCAGGGTCCCCGCCTCCTTCCAGAACCAGACCTGGCTCCCGGCGGGCAGGGGCCGGGCCTCGCCCTCCAGGCGCGCCTGCATCCAGTCGACAACCGGCGTGACCCCGCCCGCCGAGAAATGCTCCCAGGGATGGGTGATCCGGGGAAGGTCCAGGCGCCGGGCGGTTCCCAGGGCGGGATCGCCGTAGACGCGGCCCAGCTCCACCGTCGAGGCGACGCCGAATACGGCCTTCAGCTTCTCGGAACCCGGCAGGTCTGTTCCCTTCGGCGTCCGCCACATCAGGGCGGAGAACTCGTCCAGGCCGCCGAAGACGACATTCAGGTTGCGGGGAAAGTCCGGGCGGACCTCGTCCGGGGGTCCGAACAGGCCCGGGGCTGATCCGACGAGGGCGACGGCGCGGTAGCCGTCGGGCTGGGCGCGGGCCGCAGCCAGGATGGGTCCGCCTCCCATGCTGTGACCGGCCAGGCCGACCTGCCCCGGGTCGACGAAGGGCTGGCCGCGCAGGTAGGCCAGGGCGGAAGGCCCGCCGAATCCCGCCGCGCCCACATTGCCGCCGGAGCCGCCGTGCCCGGTCATGTCCATCGCCAGGACGACAAACCCGCGACGCGACAGCTCGATGGCGAAGGGGCTCTGCATCTCCCGGGTGTTGATGTAGCCGTGGCTGAGCAGGACGGCGGGTGCGCGGCGACCGCCCTCCAGCCCCGGCGGACGATAGAGAAGGCCCGACATGACGGCGCCCTCGGCGGTCCGCCACCGGGCCTCACGGACCTCGACCCCGCCCGAAGTCTGGACCCGGGCCGC
>CAIMLY010000107.1 GCA_903842425.1 uncultured Alphaproteobacteria bacterium
CAATGACGCCGGGGTGCCCTTCTTCGTGTGGTTCAACACCACCCACATGCACTTCCGCACTCACGCCAAGCCTGAGAGCCTGGGGCAGTCCGGGCGCTGGCAGTCCGAGTACCACGACGTCATGATCGACCATGACAAGGCGATCGGCGTCCTGCTGGACCTGCTCGACGAGCTGGGCATCGCCGACGACACCTTCGTCATGTACTCGACGGACAACGGCCCGCACTGCAACAGCTGGCCTGACGCTGGCACGACCCCGTTCCGCAGCGAGAAGAACACCAACTGGGAAGGCGCCTACCGCGTTCCCGCGATGGTTCGCTGGCCGGGCAAGATCAAGGCGGGCTCGGTGTCCAACGACATCGTCTCCCACCTCGACTGGCTGCCGACCCTGGCCGCCGTCGCCGGCGCCCCGGACGTCAAGGAAAAGCTGCTCAAGGGCACGAAGATCGACGGGCACGACTTCAAGGTCCACCTGGACGGCTACAACCTGCTCGACTACCTCACGGGCAAGGACGAGAAGTGCCCCCGCATCGGCTTCCTCTACTTCACCGATGACGGCGAGCTGTCCGGTCTCCGCTACGACAACTGGAAAGTCGTCTTCATGGAGCAGCGCTGCCCCGGGACCTGCATGATCTGGTCGGAGCCCCTGGTGACCCTGCGGACCCCGAAGATCTTCAATCTTCGGACCGACCCCTACGAGCACGCGGACATCACCTGCAACAGCTACTGGGACTGGATGTTCGACCACGTCTACCTGCTGGTGCCGGCGCAGTCCCTGGTCGCCCAGTTCCTGTCGTCGTTCCAGGCGTTCCCGCCGCGCCAGAAGGCGGCCAGCTTCAACCTCGACGCTGTGATGGATAAGATGCACCAGGGTGCGTCGGGCGGAGCCTGATGCGCTTGGCCTCCGGGTCCGGGCAGCCGGATCCGGAGGCCCCTGACTGGCCCTGGAGTCGGAGTTGACCTTGCTGACACCCGCAATGATCAAGCTGGCGGCTCTCTCCAGCATCTTCCTCCTGGTGGTGTCGATCGGGCTCCAGGCCCGGTTCGGCTCCACCTTGAGGGTGTTCTCCGACACCCAGGACCGCCGGAAGATCCTCGGCGCCCTGGCCGCCATGTTCCTGGCGGTTCCCCTGGTCGCCTGGCTGGCGGTGAGGCTGGGTGCGCCCGGTCCCGTTGCCGGGGCGGCGATCATCGCCCTTTCCATCTCGCCGATGGCGCCCTTCCTGCCCCGGAAGCAGCGGAAGGCCGGTGGGGATCCGCAGTGGATCACCGCCTTCCAGGTCACGGCGACTCTCCTGTCCGTGATCCTCGCCCCGGTCTACCTGGGCCTTCTGTCCCGCGCCTTCGGCCTGGTCGTCGAGCCGCCCATGGCGCCCATGATGATGATCCTGGGGCTTACGGTTTTCGTCCCGCTCCTGATTGGAATGACGATTGCGCAGGTGGCTCCCGGACTGGCGGGCCGCCTGGTCCGACCCCTGGGCCTTGCAGGGACGGTTGTCCTGGCGGCCGTGGCCCTTGTGATCCTCGTTGGGATGTGGCCGGCCCTGGTCGCCGCCGCGGCGACACCGGCGCTTCCGGCCTGCCTGGTCGTCGCCATCTCCGGCGTGATCCTTGGACATGTCTGCGTCAGGGGCGCGGTCTCCGACCAGGTCTCCTCCGCAATGGCCGCCGTCTCGCGGCATCCGGGCGTCGCCCTGACCCTCGCCGGCGCCGCCCTGGGCGCAACCCAGCCGGCCTTGCTCGCGAACGTCCTGCTGTTCGTTCTCGTCTCGACGGCCGTCCTCGCCGTCTACCAGTTCATGGTCCGGGCTGAGGCCGACTAAAGGGCGGCCACCGGCAGCCGCAGCAGGAAGGCCAGGACGGCCAGGCCGAGGCCTCCGGCGAGGATCACCAGCAGACGCCTTTGCCCCTCTGACCGGGTCACGGTGGAGATCCCCAACAGGAAGAGGATCAGGGCCAGGATCACCGTCGAGGCCACGTACCTGTCGCCGTTCGCGTTGGCCTTGGCCGCCTGATCGAACATCTCCGCGGAGTCCCGCCGCAACCGCGCCGCCTCACGGGTTTCCGGATGCTCGGCGCGGGGCAGGGGCACCGCTGAGCCCTTCCGGACCTGTCCCCGCAGTTCCTCCGGGTACTGGGCGCGCCAGTCGTCGAACACCTTCCGGAAGCCGGGGGCGAACCTGCGCTCATAGAAGGTCATGAGTTCCCGGTCATCCGCAGCGGCAGCAGACAGCCAGGCCATGTAGAGGGCCGTGTCGAGGCCGGCCTTCTGCCCGGCCTGGAGTTCCAGCTGGGCGGCTTCGGTCACCCGCGCCGAAGCGGTTGCATAGCCGCTGGCCTGGATGCCGCCCCAGAGGGAGGACTGATAGGTCGCCCAGGCCGACGCCACCCCCGCCGCCGCCAGCATGATCGAGGCGACCGTGTCGAGGCGTCGGGTCCGAGGGGAGGGCGCGGGGTCTCCGGGCATCTCAGGCCTTATGCTCCCCTGCGGACGCCAGGTGCGTGATGTCCTTCGCCAGGAACCAGTTCAGGGCGGTGCGGATGGCGGCGATGGCGCCTAGCATGCCGATGTCCTGCCAGGTGGGGGCGATGGCCGTCCGGATGATGTCGGCGGCGAGGGCGAACTCCAGGGCCAGCATGATCCAGGCTGCAAAGCCAAGCCAGATCTGCCGCCGGCCGCCCAGGTCTCCCTTGCGAAAGACGACCAGCCGCACGGTCCTGAACAGGGCCTCGCCCGCCCCCCAGGCCACGATCAGGACGACCGCCGCCTCGGCCAGGAGCCCAAGGGTCTGCGCGGCCTCATGCAACAGGTGTTCGAGCATGTTCCTCTCCCGGATTCACGGCGGGAGACTAACCTGTAACCCTCGCCATGCTGGCATAAGGAAAGGTTCTAGCGGTATGAAACCAGAAAACATTCCATGATCATGACAGGCCGCCTATCCTGCGCCGGAACCCGGGGGAGGCCGAAGTGGACCAGACCGAAATGAGCGCTGGCGACCGCATGGCGGCGATGCGCACCGCGCTCGCCTTCCAGCGGACGAGGATGGCGGCGGACCGGACCCTGATGAGTGTCCAGAGGACGTCACTGTCCCTGATCGGCTTTGGCTTCACCATCTTCTCCTTCTTCCGTTCGCTCGCGGACAAGAAGCTGCTGGGGGATGCTATCCCGTCGGAGGCGCCGGCCCGCTTCGGCCTGACGCTCGTGGCCCTGGGGGTGGTCCTGCTGTCCCTCGGGATCGCCTCGCACTTCAGCTACATGAAGCAGCTTCGCCGCCAGCGGGGCGAGATGATGGTGTCCGAGCTTCTGCCGCCGGAGCCGGGCCTGCCGGTCTCCCTCGCCCTCGTTGCGGCCTTCACCCTGCTGCTCTTCGGGCTCGTCGTGATCCTGGGGATCATGGCCCGCGCCGCGCCCTTCGGGGCCTAGGCCGGCTCGGCCCGGATGAGGCACCGGAAGCCGATGTGGCTCATCGAGCTGTCGATGGACTGGGCGTGCCGGGAGGCGGGCCTGTAACGTCGGCAATAGGCCGGAGCGCACATGTGGGAGCCGCCCTTGAGGACCTTCCGGGGAATGCGGATCCGGGGCAGGGCGGGGTCGAAGCTGTCCGACTCCTTCCCTCCGAGGGGGTTCTCGGCCACGCAGCAGGGACTCTTCTGACCCTGGCCGGGATTGTCGGCATACCAGTCGGCGGTCCACTCCCAGACATTGCCGATCATGTCCACGAGGCCGTAGTCGTTCGCAGGGAAGCTGCCGACCGGCGACGTCCAGCGAAAGCCGTCATCGCAGCTGTTGGCGTGGGGAAAGGCCCCCTGGAAGGTGTTGGCCATGTGCCGGCCACCCGGCGCCAGCTCGGTTCCCCAGGCGAACTCGGTCTCGGCGGGGCGACCGCCCCAGGCGGCGAACTCCCATTCCGCCTCGGTGGGCAGGGCCTTGCCGGCCCAGGCGGCGTAGGCGGTCACGTCATCCCACGAGACATGGACCACAGGATGGTCCTCCAGGCCCGCCAATGAGCTTCCCGGTCCCCGGGGGCGTCGCCAGTTCGCCCCGAAGCTCCAGGTCCACCAGGCCGAGACGTCGTTCAGAGGGACCGGCCCGGGCGGGGGGGTGAAGACCAGGGACGCCGCCTTCAGCATCCTGGGGTCGGCTCCTGGATAGTCCTCGGCCCGGGGCGCGATCTCCGCCATCGTCACGTGACCGGTCGCCCGGACAAAGGCCTCGAACTGGCGGTTCGTGACGGGCGCCATGTCCATCCAGAAACCACCTACCCGAACCCGACGTGCGGGCTTCTCCTCGGGATAATGCCGGTCGGAGCCCATGGTGAACTCGCCGCCGGGCACCCAGGCCATGCCTTCGCGCAGCCCCCGGCCGGCTTCGGGCTCGGCAGGGCGGCCCATCAGTAGATCCACTGGATCCGCGTCAGCACCGTGTCGGTCGTTCCAGACTTGCCCATGCGATCCAGCTCCGTGCGTCCCCAGTCGATCCCGAACTTCCAGCGGGTGGTCGCCCACCAGTTCACGCCCAGGTCGACCCGGGTGAAGCGTCCGCCCTGCACCGGTCCGTCGTCAAGATCAACGTCGGAATAGCGGACTACGATTTCGGGCGCCCCCCAGGGCGAGGTCGGGATGACGCGCCGGGCGTAGCCGGACTTGCGGTCGTAGGGCCGGGCCTCTCCGGTCAGGACCCAGGATCCGGTCAGGTACCAGCCGTTGAACCGGGGGTCTCCCTTGGCGGGGGACTCCACCGCCGCGGTGGCGTACTCGCCGAGCAGCGAAAGCCCCCCCCAGCTCAGCAGGCCTTCCAGGCCGTAATGGTCGCCGCCATCGGAGGGGAACTCGCCGGTGTCCACGTAGTTGGACGCAACATTCGAGCCCGGGCGGCCCCGGTAGCGGATCGCGCCGTCCGCCGCGGCGTGGCGGTAGGAGGCGCCCAGGTGAAGGTAGCGACCGTTCGCGGCGTCATCCCAGGCCAGGCCGGACATACGGGCGAAGTAGTCGGTCCCGCGATGGGTGCTGGTCCCGATGTCCCAACCATCGTTGGCGAAGCCGTAGGACAGGTTCATCCGCTTGTCGGGACCAAGAACATGAGTGACCCGCACCCCTGTGTTCCGGGAGACGAAGAATGGGCTGAGCACGCGC
>CAIMLY010000108.1 GCA_903842425.1 uncultured Alphaproteobacteria bacterium
GATGGGACCCTTGTAGCCGTCGTAGTGCGAGAAGACCCGGTTGAGCACGCCGGAGCCCCGGGTGTCGGTCAGGAACTCGCCCAGTCCGGCGCCTTCCGGGCGAACGAGGCGACCGTCGAACGCGCCATGGACTCCAACGACCAGGAGCGTGAGCGCGGCATCACCATCCTGGCCAAGTGCACCAGCGTGCTCTGGGCGGGAGAGGCGGGCGAGACCCGCGTCAACATCATCGACACCCCCGGCCACGCCGACTTCGGCGGCGAGGTAGAGCGGATCCTCGGCATGGTGGACGGCTGCGTCCTCCTGGTCGACGCCGAGGAAGGGGTCATGCCCCAGACCAAGTTCGTCCTCGGCAAGGCCCTCAAGATGGGCCTGCGCCCCATCCTGTGCCTGAACAAGGTGGACCGGCCCCACGCCGATCCCGACCGGGTGCTGAACGACGCCTTCGACCTGTTCGCCGCCATGGGCGCCACGGACGAGCAGCTGGACTTCCCGCACATCTACGCCTCGGGAAAGAACGGCTGGGCCACCCTCGACATGGCCAAGCCCAACGCCGACCTGGCGCCCCTGTTCGACCTGATCGTGCGCCACGTCCCGGCGCCGGCCGCCAGCCAGCGCACCGAGGCGCCCTTCCGCATCCTCTCGGTCCTCATCGAGAACGACCCCTTCCTGGGCCGCCTGCTGACCGGGCGGATCGACTCCGGCAAGGCGGTTCCAGGACTGGCCATCAGGGCCCTGTCCCGGGACGGCCAGGAGATCGAGCGCGGCCGCATCACCAAGGTGCTGGCCTTCCGGGGCCTGAAGCGCCAGCCCATCGACGACGCCGAGGCCGGCGACATCGTCGCCATTGCGGGCCTGTCCAAGGCCACCGTGGCCGACACCCTCTGCGCGATGGAGGTCACCGAGGCCCTTCCGGCCCAGCCCATCGACCCGCCGACCATCTCCATGACCGTCTCGGTCAATGACAGCCCCCTCGCCGGCCGCGAGGGCGACAAGGTCCAGAGCCGGGTCATCCGCGACCGCCTCCTCAAGGAGGCCCAGTCCAACGTCGCCATCCGGGTGACCGAGTCCGGGGAAAAGGACGCCTTCGAGGTGGCCGGCCGCGGCGAGCTCCAGTTGGGCGTCCTCATCGAGGGCATGCGCCGCGAGGGCTTCGAGCTGTCCATCAGCCGCCCCCGGGTGGTCTTCCAGGCCGACCCCGAGACCGGCGAGCGGCTGGAGCCCATCGAGGAGGTGGTGATCGACGTGGACGACGAGTTCACCGGCATCGTCATCGAGAAGCTGTCGGCCCGGAAGGCCGAGCTCAAGGACATGGGCCCGTCCGGCGCGGGCAAGACCCGCATCGCCCTGATGGCGCCCTCGCGCTCCCTGATCGGCTACCAGGGCGAGTTCCTGACCGACACCCGGGGCTCCGGCGTGCTCAACCGGGTCTTCTCGCACTACGACGGCTACAAGGGTCCCATCGACGCCGGCCGCAAGGGCGTGCTGGTCTCCAACTCCGACGGCGAGACGGCGGCCTACGCCCTGTGGAACCTCGAGGACCGGGGCGTCATGTTCGTCGGCGGCGGTGAAAAGACCTACCAGGGCATGATCATCGGCGAGAACTCGCGGGCCGACGACCTGGACGTCAACCCGATGAAGGCCAAGCAGCTGACCAACGTCCGCGCCTCCGGCAAGGACGAGGCCGTGCGCCTGACCCCGCCCCGCCGCATGACCCTCGAGCAGGCCATCGCCTACATCGAGGATGACGAACTGGTGGAAGTCACGCCAAAGTCCATCCGCCTGCGCAAGCAGGTGCTCAATCCGAGCTTCCGCAAGAAGCGCGCCCGGGTCGACTGAGACCCCGGCGACCGCCGGGAGGACGTCCATGGTGCACCCGCTCTACGCGGCCATGCCCCCCACCATCTTCGACGAGATGTCGGGGCTGGCCCGCGCCCACGGCGCCCTGAACCTGGGCCAGGGCTTTCCGGACGATCCCGGCCCCGAGGCCGTGCGCCGGGCGGCGGCCGAGGCGGTTCTCGACGGATACAACCAGTATCCGCCTTCCCGCGGCCTGCCAGAGCTGCGCCGGGCCGTGGCCGCCCACTACGCCCGGACCCAGGGGCTGGAATTCGATCCCGATGCGCAGGTCACCGTGACCTCAGGGGCCACCGAGGCCCTGGCCGCCGCCATCCTGGCCCTGGTCGAGCCGGGGGACGAGGTCATCCTCTTCCAGCCGGCCTACGACGCCTACGCCCCCCTGGTGCGCCGGGCCGGGGGCGTTCCCCGTTTCGTGACCCTTTCGCCCCCCGACTGGCGCTGGACGCCCGCCCAGCTGGAGGCCGCCTTCTCGCCCCGGACCCGGGCGGTGATCCTGAACTCGCCGGTCAATCCCACGGGGGTCGTGGTCCCCCGCGAGGACCTTGAGAGCCTGGCCGCCGCCTGCCGGGCGCGGTCCGTCCCGGTGATCTGCGACGAGGTCTGGGAGCACCTGGTCTTCGACGGCGCCGTCCATGCACCCCTCATCGCCCTGCCCGGCATGGCGGACCTGGCGGTCAAGATCGGCTCGGCGGGCAAGATGTTCGGCCTGACGGGCTGGAAGGTGGGCTTCCTCTGCGCCGGCCCGGCCCTGTCGCCGGCTCTGGCCCGGGCCCACCAGTTCCTGACCTTCACCACCCCGCCCAACCTGCAGGCCGCCGTGGCCTTCGGACTGGAGACGCCGGGGGACTGGTTCGAGGCCATGCCCGCCCGCATGCAGGCCAGCCGCGACCGACTGGCCCAAGCCCTGCGGCGCGAGGGATTCGAGGTCGCCCGCTCCCAGGCCACCTACTTCCTTACCGTGGACCTGCCCGGCTCCGGCGTGGATGAGGCCGACCGGGCCTTCGCCCTGCGCGCAGTGACGCAGGCGGGCGTCGCCGCCATCCCCGTCTCGGCCTTCTACGAGACCGACGCCGTCACCCGGGTCCTGCGCCTGTGCTTCGCCAAGGCCGACGACGTGCTGGACGAGGCCGCGACCCGGCTGGCCCGGGCCCGCGACCTCTCCCGCAGGGCTGCGTCAGGGACCTGAGGCCTCAGCTCGTCGAGCCGCCGTCCACCACCACGGTCTGGCCGGTCATCCAGCCGCCCGCCTTCGAGGCCAGGAAGACCGCCGCGCCGGCGATGTCGTCCGGCTCGCCCAGGCGGCGCAGGGGCGTGCCGGCGGACGACCGGACCTCGGCCTCGGGGGTGTCCCACAGGGCCCGGGCGAAGTCGGTCTTCACGAGGCCCGGCGCGATGCAGTTGATCCGGATGTTGTGGGGGCTCAGCTCCTGGGCGAGGTTGCGGGCCATCTGCATGTCAGCCGCCTTGGAGATGGCGTAGGCGCCGATCACCGCCGTGCCGCGGAAGCCGCCGATGGACGAGACGATGATGATCGCCCCGTCCCTGCGCTCGACCATTTCCGGCGAGACCAGGTTCACCAGCCAGTTGTTGGCGATGATGTTGTTCTCGAGGATCTTGCGGAAGGCGTCGTCGCTGATGCCGCTCATCGGCCCGTAATAGGGGTTGGAGGCGGCGTTGCAGACCAGGATGTCCACCTTGCCGAAGGCCTTGCGGGTCTCGTCCACCAGGCGGGCCAGGTCGTCCTTGGAAGAGATGTTGGCGGGCACGGCGATGGCCGAGCCGGGCCAGCGGGCGTTGATCGCCGCGGCGACCTCGTCGCAGGGCCCGGCCTTGCGGGACGAGATGACCACCTTGGCGCCGTGTTCGGCCATCCGCTCGGCGATGGCCTTGCCAATGCCGCGGGACGAGCCGGTGATGATCGCCACCTTGCCGGTCAGATCGAAAAGTTCGCCCATGGGTTTCCTCCGCTTTCGGGTCGTGTTTCGGCCGTCATTTGCCGCCTCGCCCTCCGCCGGGTCAAGCCGCCCGGCTTGTCGTCGGGGGCCGGGCGGGCTAGTCGGAGGGAAGCGGCGGTTTTTTCCGGCCGCGGGGCGGCGGACCCCTTGCGCCCGGCGGCGCCGGGGCACAGGTTCCGACCCCTTCACCGATGGAGTTTCCCATGCGCGACTGGCGGCTTGACGACGAGGAAGAGGGCGACGGGCCCAAGCCGGATGCGGCGGCCGCCGCCGCGGGCGGACCGGTCGCCAGCGCCCTGTTCAAGTCGCGCACCATCCTCGTCTTCGGCGAGGTCAACATGCGCATGGCCGAGAGGGTCACGGCCCAGCTCCTGGCCCTGGCGGCCGAGGGCGACGGCGACATCCGCGTCATCATCAACTCGCCCGGCGGCCATGTGGAGAGCGGCGACACCATACACGACGTCATGCGGTTCTGCGGCCCGAAGGTGAAGGCCATCGGCACCGGCTGGGTGGCCAGCGCGGGCGTGACCATCTTCCTGGGCGCCGACCGCGAGAACCGGGTCTGCCTGCCCAACACCCGCTTCCTCCTGCACCAGCCGAGCGGCGGCGTCCGCGGCCAGGCCTCCGACATCCAGATCGAGGCCGAGGAGATCGTGAAGATGCGCCAGCGCATGAACCGGCTCATCGCCCGGGAAAGCGGCCAGACCTTCGAGAAGATCCTCAAGGACACCCAGCGCAACTTCTGGATGAGCGCCGAGGAAGGCGTGGCCTATGGCCTGGCCTCGCGCATCGTCTCGAGCGCCATCGAGGTCTGAGGCGGACGGCGGGGGGGAAGCAGGCCATGGCGACCTTCACCTCCGACGGCCTCGAGATCGCCTTTGACGCCCGCGCGCCCGCGCCCGGCGGGTCCTGGCTGATCCTCGTCCACGGCTTCGCCTCCAACCGCCACGAAGGCTGGCGTCGCACCGGCTGGTACGCGGCCCTGGAGCGGCGCGGGATGGGCTTCGCCGCCCTCGACCAGCGCGGCCACGGCGAGAGCGCCAAGCCGCATGACCCGGCCCTCTACGGCCGCGCGGCGATGGCCGGGGACGTCCTGGCCCTGATGGACCACCTGGGCGCGGACCGGGCCGACCTCTTCGGCTATTCCATGGGATCGCGCACGGCGCTGGAAGTGGCCCTGACCGCCCCGGACCGGGTCTCCAACCTGATCCTCGGCGGCGTCGGCGAGGCCCTCTTCACCCCGCGCGAGACCGCCTCCACCGGCGCCATGGCCGCCGCCATGCGGGCGGCGGACCCGGAGACCCTCACCGAGCCCATGCTGCGCAGCTTCCGCCAGTTCGCCGACGAGCAGGGCGAGGACCGCGAGGCCCTGGCCGCCTGCACCGAGGCGACGAACCCACCCCTCGATCCCGCGGCGCTGGGGACCCTTCCCATGCCCGTCCGCGTCATCGCCGGGATGCAGGACCGCCTGGCCGGCGACCCCGAAGCCCTGGCCGCCCGCTTCGCCTCCGGAAAGGGCGTGGTCCTGCCCGGCTGCGACCACTTCTCCGCCATCCCCCACGGCCTCACCAAGGCCGCCGTCTTCGACTTCCTCGACGGCCTGGACGACGAAGAAGACCCCTGGAGGC
>CAIMLY010000109.1 GCA_903842425.1 uncultured Alphaproteobacteria bacterium
GCCGCTGCGCCACCTACACCCGGATCCGCGCCGCCGTGCGCCTGGCGTCCGGCCAGACCGGGGAGGCCTGACCATGGCCGACGGAAACGGCGCATCGCGCCGCGAGGTGATCCAGCTGGCCGCTGCGGGTGGCGGGCTGGTCCTGGGCTTCAGCCTGGCCGGGAAAGGCGAGGCCGCCCCGGCCGGACCCTCCAGGCTCAACACCTATGTCACGGTCCGGCCCGACGGCTGGGTCGAGGTGGTCAGCAAGAACCCCGAGGTCGGGCAGGGGGTGAAGACCTCCATGCCCATGATGATCGCCGAGGAACTGGACGCAGACTGGGCGAAGGTCCGCACCGTCCAGGCGGATTCGGACCCCGCCCTCTACGGCCGCCAGTTCGCCGGGGGCTCCATGTCGACCCCCCTGCACTGGGATGAACTGCGCCGGGTCGGGGCCACCGCGCGGGCCCTGCTCGTGGCGGCGGCGGCGAAATCCTGGGGCGTGGACCCGGCGACCTGCACGACCGAGCCCGGGCGCGTGGTCCACGCCGCGTCCGGCCGCTCGGCGGACTATGGCGCCCTGGCGGCGCAGGCCTCGACCCTGCCGGCTCCGGATCCCCGCGGCCTGAAGCTCAAGGACCCCAAGGCCTACCGGATCATCGGTCGGCCGATGGCCCAGGTGGACACTCCGGCCATCGTTACCGGCAAGCCGCTGTTCGGGATCGACGTCGTCCTGCCGGGCATGCTGTTCGCCACCTTCGAGAAGGCGCCCGTCTTCGGCGCCGAGGTCGAGTCCGCCGACCTGGAGGCCGCCCTGGCCGTGAAGGGCGTGCGCAGGGCCTTCCGGGTGGCCGGCGCCGGCGCGCCGGACGCCCTGTCCCCCGGGGTCGCGGTCGTCGCCGATTCCTGGTGGCGGGCCCGGAAGGGGCGCGAGAAGCTCAACATCCGCTGGAAGGCGCCGGCCACGCCGGGGCTTTCCAGCGCCGACCTCGAGGCCCGCATGGAGGGCACGGCCCGGTGGAGCGTCGACCGCATCGAGCGGCATGACGGCGATGTCGACGCCGCGCTGAAGGGGGCGGCCCGCAGGATCGAGGCGACCTATCACTATCCCTACCTGGCCCACGCCCCACTCGAGCCGCAGAACTGTACGGCGCACTTCAGGGACGGCCGGATGGAGATCTGGGCGCCGACCCAGAACCCGGAATCGGGGCGCCAGCTGGTGGCCAAGACCCTCGGTCTGAAGCCCGAGGACATCACCATCCATATCGTCCGGTCCGGCGGCGGTTTCGGCCGGCGCCTGTCCAACGACTACATGGTCGAGGCCGCCTGGATCGCCCGCGAGGCCGGGGCGCCGGTCAAGCTCCTGTGGACGCGCGAAGACGACATGCGCCACGACTTCTACCGGCCGGCGGGCTGGCACAAGTTCGAGGGCGGCCTGGACGCTTCGGGCCGGATCATCGCCTGGCATGACCACTTCCTGACGCCGGGGCAGGGGGTCCAGCCGGCCCGATCCGCGGGCATGGCCGCCACCGAGTTTCCCGCCCGCTTCGTGCCCAACTTCCGGTACGGGCTCTCCATCCTTCCCAGCCCGGCGCCGACCGGCCCCCTCCGGGCGCCTGGCTCCAACGGCATCTCCTTCGCCGTCCAGGGGTTCATCGACGAACTGGCCCACGCGGCGGGCGCCGATCCCCTGGCCTTCCGGCTCCAGCTCCTGGGCGACGCAGGCCTGGTGGGGACCCCGGGCCGCGACGGCTACGACGCCGGCCGCATGCGCGCCGTCCTGAAGAAGGTGGCCGAGGTCTCCGGCTGGGGTCGGACGAAGATGGCGCCGCGCCAGGGGCAGGGCGTCGCCTTCCACTTCAGCCACCTGGGATATTTCGCCGAGGTGGTGCAGGTGCGGGTCGCCGGCGACGGCCAGGTCAAGGTCGAGAAGGTCTGGGTGGCGGGCGACGTCGGCCGCCAGATCGTCAACCCTTCCGGCGCGATCAACCAGGTCCAGGGCTCGGTCCTGGACGGACTCTCCGAGGCTCTTACCCAGGCCATCACCCTTGACGGCGGCGCGGTCGTCCAGGGGAACTTCGACGGCTACCGCCTGATGCGCATGCCGGAGGCTCCGCCCGTGGAGGTGCACTTCGTGCTCTCGGACAACCCGCCGACGGGCCTTGGCGAACCCGCCCTGCCTCCGGCGCCGCCAGCCCTGTGCAACGCCATCTTCGCGGCGACCGGGAAGCGCGTACGGCGGCTTCCGGTGGATCCGTCCCTGCTCGCGGCGGGCTGACCCCGCCCGGGGTCAGTGCGGGATATAGGTGCGCAGGACGTCCTCGATGATGCGCTCGAGCTGCTCGAGGGTGTTGCAGGTCTTGGCCACGTGGCAGAACCGCTCGTAGCGGTTCATCACGCTGTCGCCCTGGCTCCAGTAGCTGTCAGGCTCGGGGTTCAGCCAGATCACCGCCCGGGACCGCTGCTGGATCGTGGCCAGGATGTCCAGGCGGGGATTGGCGTAGTTCGTGCGCGCATCGCCCAGGATGATCACCGTCGTGTGCCGGTCGATCCGGTCCATGTGCTGGTCGGCGAAGTCCTCCAGGGCCCGGCCATAGTCGGTCTGCTGGAAACCGATCTGCTTGAGCACCTCAAGGATGGCGGTCTCGATGGGGTGGTCGTCGAGGACCTTGTTGACGCTGATCATCCGACCCGAGAAGGCGAAGGCGTCCAGCCGGTCCACCACCTCGTTCAGCGAGTAGAGGAAGGTCAGGAGGAACTGGGCGGCGGCGGCCACCGACTTGGAGACGTCACAGATGGCGACGATGGACGGCTTGTCCACCTTCCGGGTCTTGAAGACGATGTCAAAGGGCATGCCGCCATAGCCCATGGACTTGCGGAGGGTGCGGCGGACATCCAGGTGGCCCGTCCAGGCGACGTTGCGGCGGCGCGAGTAGCGGTCGGCCAGGCGCTTGGCCATGCGCTTGACCAGGGCCTGCATCATGGCCTGGTCCACCGGATCGATGCCGCCCTCGGCGTTCAGCGCCTTGCGGGCCAGCATCTCTTCCCGGAGCATCTTCCCGCTGCCCGAGGCGTAGAGTTCGTGCTGGCGCTCCACATAGGCCGCGGCCTGGGCGGCCAGGGCCTTGCGGGCGGCCTCCAGCCGTTCGGCGGCGGCCTCGCCGGGCCCGCCCAGGCGCCGGGCGGCGGCCAGGATCCGCTCGATCTCCGACAGGCCCATCTCCTCGAGAAGGCGCCGGGTCAGGCGGGCCCTCTGGGTGGACAGGCGGATCCTCGAGACCTCGGCCCGGTCTGCGGCGGCCTCCATGGCCTGGGCCAGGGCCGCACCGTCCCCGTCCAGCAGCATCCGGGCCAGTTCCGACTCCAGGGCCTCCGGCGGCAGGCCCTCCATGGGATCGCCGCCGTTCCCGCCAGCCGGCGGGGCGGGCGCCACGGCCTCGCTCCTGCGGTCGAAGAAGGTGTCGAAGACGGCCTCGAAGCGCGCCACCTCCTCGCCGGACTTGGCCAGGGTGGCGCAGAGGGCGTCGCGGAACAGTTCGCGGTCGGCGAAGCCTACGACCTCAACGGTCCGGTGGGCGTCGATCGCCTCCGCCGGGGAGACCCGGACATCCGCCGCCCGAAGGGCGCGGAAGAAGTCCTCCAGGGCCGACTGCACCGCCGCCTCAGCCGGCCGGCTGACGCAGGAGTTCGGCGATCTGCGGCTCCACGGCGGCGATGTCCTGCTCGAACTTGAGCAGCACGTTCAGCGTGTCCCGCACGACCTCGCCCTCCAGCGCGCTGGCGTTCAGGAGGATCAGGGCCCGGGCCCAGTCGACGGTCTCGGAGATGGACGGCGACTTGCGCAGGTCCAGGCCGCGCAGGGACTGGACGAAGCCGACCAGTTGACGGTTCAGGCGCTCCTCGACGCCCGGCACCCGGCTGGCGACGATCCTCTGCTCGAGGGCGGCGTCGGGCAGGGGGATGTGCAGGTGCAGGCAGCGCCGCTTCAGGGCGTCCCCCAGGTCGCGCACATTGTTCGAGGTCAGGAAGACGATGGGCGGGGTCTCGGCCTTCAGGACCCCGATCTCGGGGATGGAGACCTGGTAGGCCGACAGGACCTCCAGCAGGAAGGCCTCGAAGGCCTCGTCCGACTTGTCGATCTCGTCGATCAGGAGGACGCAGCCGGCCCGCTCCTGCAGGGCCTTCATCAGCGGCCGGGGCTCGAGGAAGGGCTCCGAGAAGAACAGGTCGCCCATGCCGTGCAGGCGGTCCATGGCGGCGTCCATGTCGGGGGCGTCCGAGAGCGCCTCTCCCATCCGGTCCTTCAGGATCTGGGTGTAGAGGAGCTGCTTGCCGTACTTCCACTCGTACAGGGCCTTGGACTCGTCCAGCCCCTCGTAGCACTGCATCCGGATCAGGGGCAGGCCGAGGAGGGCGGCGGTGGACAGGGCCAGTTCGGTCTTGCCGACGCCCGCAGAGCCCTCCACCAGGATCGGCTTCTGCAGCTTGACCGCCATGTAGAGGGCGGTGGCGATCCGGCGGGAGGCGATGTAGCCCACCCCGGTCAGGCCCGAGGTCAGGGCCTCGACGGAGGCGAGGTGGGGAGAAAGGGTGGCGTCGAAGGCCGCATCCGGGGAAGAGGTCAAAGCATCAAACTTTCAGTATCGGCGGCGAATGCCCGCCGGCGCCGGAAACAATGTCGGCAGCTTGCCCGGCGCGCGAGGGCCGGGGCAAGCGCCGATTGCAGGTCAGCCCAGGCCGTATGGCCGGTAGGGGCCCAGGATCAGCTGCTCGAAGACGCCCATCCCGCGGATCGGGGCCTCGCCCGGCAGGGTGAGGGTCACGTGGGACAGGGCCTGGATGTGCAGGTTCTCCGGGCTCAGGAAGTTCACCGCCGACAGGTCGATGTCCTCGCGCTCGACCGCCAGGTCTCCCTTGTAGCCGCCGTGCCGCCACTGCGGATGGCCGTAGCCGATCCCCCGCATCAGGAAGGTCAGGAAGGGCTGGAAGGCGACCTTGGCGGAGCCCTGCGCGAGGGGGATGGCGAGGGTTGCGCTGGCGATATGCTTGGTCCCCGGGATCATGACCACGTCCTCCATGGCCGCCTCGCCGGTGTGGCGTCCGCCACCGGGACCGGCGCCGTCCGGGAGGATCACGGCCCGGGTGTTCCAGGGCTCCCCGTCCGAGTCGGCGTTGACGTGGAAGAAGACGCTGCGGTCGGCGAAGTTGAGGGGCGTCCACTGCCAGAAGAAGCTGGGGATCTGGTTCGGGACGACGGGCTGTGGGTCCGGTGCGCCGATAGGCCGCACGCCCCAGGAGCGGTCCCGGGTGCCGACGGAGCCGGGCGCCAGCTCGCGCCGCACGCCGTCGACCTCGATCCAGCCCGAGACCCGGACGTTCACCGTCAGGCGGGTGTAGTCCATGAAGGCCCGCGGGCCGTTGCGGTAGATGAAGCGCGGCTCCTCGATCGGGAAGGACCGGCCCTCGAAGGTCAGGTCCGCGGCGATCCCGTTGCTGGGCTCGACCACGACGCGCAGGATCCTCAGGGGCTCGACGACCTCGATGCGGATCGGGCCGGCCGAGATGTCCATGCGCTCCATGTTCAGGATGCGGGAGGCGTGAAGGCAGTGCTCCACCCCGTCGCGGATGACCGAGAAGTGGGCGTCGGCGATGTTCAGGTGGGGATAGACGCCGAAGGCGACGGCGAAGAACTCGGTCCCGTCCGGCTGGTAACCATTGAAGAAGTACCGGTCGTAGAAATTCCGGTCGGTGCCCGAGAAGGCGATGGGCTCAGGGGTCTGGTGGATCGGAAAATCGTCGCCTTTGGTCAGCATGGGCCCTCCCCGGCGGGCCCTCGCCCGCCTATCTCTCGTTCCTGAAGCGCCGCTTGCGGGCGCCTTCCGAGAGGCAGTATCAGTTGAAGCCAGACAAGGCGACACCCGGCGGAGGCCTCCCGCCGCGCGCCCGTGGAGGACAGCATGCCCCGTGACGACGCCCGGATCCCCGGCGAATACGCCCAGACCCTGGTGGACCCCGTCGCCTATGCGGACGGCCGGGTCTTCCGGACCTATGACTGGCTGAGGGCCAACCAGCCCCTCGGCCGCGCCGAGGTCGCGGGTGTGGATCCCTTCTGGGTGGTCACGCGCCATGCCGACATCCTGGAGATCAGCCGGCAGAACGACCTCTTCCTGAGCGGCGACAAGTCTCCGACCCTGGTCAGCCAGGAGGCTGACGCCCGCATCCGCGAGATGATGGGCGGCAGCCCGCACCTGCTGCGCACCCTGATCCACATGGATGCGCCCGACCATCCCAAGTACCGCGCCCTGACCCAAGCCTGGTTCATGCCGCAGAACCTGCGCAGCCTGGAAGGGCGCATCCGCGAGATCGCCCGGGCCTCGGTGGAAAAGATGGCCGCCACGGGCGGGCGCTGCGACTTCGTCCGCGAGGTGGCCCTGCACTACCCGCTTCACGTCGTGATGGAGATCCTGGGCGTGCCCGAGGCCGACGAGCCGAGGATGCTGACCCTGACCCAGGAGCTGTTCGGCGCCGCGGACCCCGAGCTCGGTCGCGCATCCCAGGAGGGCGGCGAAACCTCCCGGGTCGCCACCGCAGAGTCCGGCCGCCCCCTGGACATGGGCGTCATCACTGACTTCTTCAACTATTTCAACGCCCTGTCGGCGGATCGCCGGGCGGCGCCCCGGAAGGACCTGGCCAGCGTCATCGCCAACGCCCAGATCGACGGCCGCCCCATCTCCGAGCTGGAGGCGATGAGCTACTACATCATCGTCGCCACGGCCGGACATGACACGACCTCATCCTCCACCGCGGGCGCCTTCTGGGCCCTGGCGGAACGCCCCCAGGAACTCGCCAAGCTCAAGGCTGACCCGTCCCTGATCCCGGGCCTGGTGGATGAGTCCATCCGCTGGACCACCCCGGTGAAGACCTTCATGCGCACCGTGGCGGCCGATACGGAGGTTGGCGGCCGGGCCATGTCCAAGGGCGACTGGCTGATGCTCTGCTACGCCTCGGGCAACCGTGACGAGGCGGTTTTCAATGATCCCCATGAGTTCAGGGTGGACCGCTCGCCCAACAAGCACCTCGCCTTCGGCTACGGCGCCCACCTCTGCCTGGGCCAGCACCTGGCCAAGATGGAGATGCGGATCCTCTGGGAAGAGCTCATCCCGCGCCTGAAGTCCCTGGAGCTCGACGGAACCCCGGCCATGAGCCAGGCGGTCTTCGTGAATGGCCCCAAGACCCTGCCCGTCCGCTTCGAGCTGGCCTGAGGCCGTGACCTCGGCGGACCTCGCGCCCCGACTGGCCGCCTACGCCGCCAGCCGCATGCCGGGGGCCGTTGGCGTGGAGGTCCGGGACCTGTCCCGGATCTCCGGCGGCGCCTCCCGCCAGACCTTCCGCTTCCGTCTGGCCTGGACCGAGGACGGCGCTCCCAGGGAGCGCCGCATGATCCTGCGCCGGGATCCGCCCGCCAGCCTGATTGATACGGAGCGAAGGGTGGAGTTCGAGGCCTATCGCGCCTTCTTTGGCTCCAGCGTGCCGGTGCCCGAGATGATCTGGCTGGAGGAGGGGACCGAGGAGCTGGACCTGCCCTTCTCGGTGGCGGCCGAGATCACCGGGTACGAGGCCGCGCCGGCCCTGCTCTGGACCGAGCCCTATCTCGCCGCCCATGAGACCCTGGCGCGGAACAAGTGGACCATACTGGGCGAGATCGCCCGGGCGGATCCCTTCGCCCTCGGCCTCGATGCGGTCATGCCGCCCCCGGAACCCGGCGCCTGCGCCTTCCGGGAACTCGACATGTGGGAAAAGGTCCTGGACGAGGACCAGGCCGAACCCCTGCCCATCACCCGGGCCGCCATCCGCTGGCTGAGGGCGAATCCGCCGCCGCCGGCCCAGAGGATCGGCGTCGTGCACGGCGACTTCCGGACCGGGAACTTCCTCTATGACCGCCATGGCGGCGTCCACGGTGTCCTGGACTGGGAGATGGCCCACCTGGGCGATCCCCTCGAGGACCTGGGCTGGAGCCTCAACCCCGTCTGGAACTTCAAGCGCAACCTGGCTGGCGGCCTCGTCCCCGACGCCGTCGCCATCGCGCACTGGGAGGCGGCCAGCGGCCTTCGGGCCGACCCCGCCGCCGTGCACTGGTGGACCCTCCTCAACTGCGTGAAGGGCCAGGCGATCTGGATCTCCTCGGCAAGGGCCTGGATCGACGGGGGCAACCGCGAGCCCATCATGGTCCTGCCCGCCTGGGGCATGCAGAACCCCCAGGACCGCGCCATCCTCAAGGTCATGGATCGCCTGTGAAACCCGACATCCCCGCTGTCCTTGCCGAACTCGCCGGCCTCGTCGCCCGGAACGCCGCCCCGGATGTGGATCCCGCCGAGCGCGCCGGGGCCCTCGGCCTCACGGCCGCCCTGCTGGGCATGGCCGCGGAGGCCTGGGAGGGCGCAGCCCACCGCCTGGTGGAGGAGAACCAGGCCATCAGGGGGCTCCTGGCCGACGCCGGAGAGCGGGCCGGCCGTAACGCCGCGCTTGCCGTGAGCCGGGATGACGACCTGGGGATCTCAGTCCTTTCCGACGCCAACGCCGGTTTGCGGGCCGCCCTGATCGAACTGCACGCTGCGGTCGAGACCGACGAAACACCAGAGGCCCGGTCCCTGGAGACCCGGATCTGGGAGGAGTTGCGGCGCTCCACCGAACGTCGACAGATGTCGTCCGCCCTCGCCTAGGGCGGACCGGGGCCCGGCCGCGCGCTATCGACAACCCGCCCTCGCTGGGCTTTGTTGGGCCCCCCGCCATTTCGCGGGGCCCCGCCCTGTCGCGGGCGCGTCACGCCAATACCGGCCGCCCGTACCGGCCCATGATCGAGGGGACGATTTCCTGATGGCCCGCATCCTGCCCGAGCCCACGCCGGAGACCCGGCATTTCTGGGACGGGTGCCGCGACGGCGAACTTCGCCTGCAGCGCTGCACCGACTGCAATCACACCTACTTCCCGCCCCGCGCCTTCTGCCCGTCCTGCGCCTCGCGCAAGGTCGAGGTCTACGCCGCCAGCGGCCGGGGGGTGCTTTGGTCCTACGTGATCAACCACCGCCCCCGCCAGGACATGGGAACTGAACCCTACGCGATCGCGGTGGTGAAGCTCGATGAGGGTCCGACGATGATGACCAACATCGTGGGCTGCCCGCAGACGCCCGAGGCCCTGGTCCTCGACATGGCCGTGAAGGTCCGGTTCGAGAAGCAGACCGACGACATCTCCCTGCCGCTCTTCGAGCCGGCGCAGTCCTGAGGCGGAACCAGACCATGAAACAGAATTCTGTTGCGGTCGTCGGCGCCGCCGAGACCACCAAGATGGGCAAGATCCCGGACGTCTCCGTGATCGGCCTCCATGCCGACGCCGCCCTCAACGCGATGGCGGACGCCGGCCTCAAGCCCTCGGACATCGACGGCGTCGCCACGGCGGGGATCTCCCCGGTCGAGCTGGCCCACTACCTGGGCATCAAGCCGACCTACGCCGACGGCACCAGCGTGGGCGGCTGCTCCTTCATGCTGCACGTCCGGCATGCGGCGGCCGCCATCAATGCGGGCCTGGCCAAGACCATCCTGATCACCCACGGGGAGTCCGGGCGCAGCCGGGTCGGCGCCGGCGGCTTCGGCCGCGCGCCCTCCAGCCTGATGGGCCAGTTCGAGATGCCCTACGGCGTCACCAGCCCGCCCACCATGTTCACCATTCCGGTCCTCCGCTACATGAAGACCTACGGGGTGACCGAGGCGGACCTGGCGAATGTCGCCGTGGTCCAGCGGGAATGGGCGGCCCTCAACCCCCGGGCCAGCTTCAAGGACCCGATCACCGTCGACGACGTCCTGAACTCGCCGATGATCGCCTGGCCCTTCCGGATGCTGATGTGCTGCCTGGTCACGGACGGCGGCGGCGCCCTCATCCTGACCAGCGCCGACCGGGCCAAGGATTTCCCGCAGAAGCCGGTCTACATCCTGGGCACGGGGGAGAGCGTCGAGACCCCCCTGATCTCGCAGATGTACGACTTCACCTCGTCCACCGCCTTCAAGATCTCCGGCAAGAAGGCCTTTGACGAGGCCGGCATTTCCCATGCCGACGTCGATCACCTGATGATCTACGACGCCTTCGCCCACCTGCCGCTGTATGGCCTGGAGGACCTGGGTTTCTGCAAGCCGGGCGAGGCCAAGGACTTCATCCGCGAGCGCAACACCGCCATCGGCGGCAAGCTGCCCCTCAACACCAACGGTGGCGGCCTGTCCTACATGCACTCGGGCATGTACGGCATGTACGCCCTGCAGGAGAGCGTGCGGCAGATGCGTGGAACCGCGGCGGCCCAGGTCAAGGATGCGAAGATCAGCATTGCGCATGGGGTTGGCGGCATGTTCGCCGCCTCCGGCACGATCGTCTTCACGAACGAGAAGTAGAGACTGTTCAATGACCTGCCGCGGTCATGCTGCATCCGTGCTGCGCAGCACGGGTGCAGCATGACGCTCCTGGCGGAAGGCTGGCCGCGCCCGTCTCCGGGGCGCCGTCCGGGATCGATGCGGCGGCCGGGACGACCGGCGGGATCGTCCTCTCCGGCGTCCGCGCGCGCCCCGGCGCGCTCTGGTTTCGCTTCGGGATCCTGGCCCGGACACCGCCCGGCGGCGGGTGGGAGATCGCCTCTACCCCAGGGGGAACCCGCCAGACACATGAAGGACTTATTAATCACCCCTTGCTAGCTCAATCACATGCCCGTTCCGGGCGGAGAGGGTCCCCGGGGGGGGTCGGAGCGACAATGGGTTTCTCGGCGGATTCGCGCGCGCGGTTCAACCTGGAGCAGGTGTCCGTACTGATGCTCGAGGAGACGCCCCTCGGAATGTCAGTCCTCGTCCAGATCATGAATGGGTTCGGGGGCCGAAAGCTCCACCGGTGCGACACCATCGCGAAGGCCGAGAAGGTCGTCCGTGAGACGGAACTCGACCTCATGATCGTGGACGCCATGGGCCGCTCGGGTGAAGGCTACGACTTCGTCCATTGGCTCCGCAGGTCCGGCGTCCGCCCGAACTGCTACGCGCCCGTCGTCCTGACAGCCGCCCACACCCCCGCCGCCGCCGTGGCCAAGGCCCGGGACTGCGGCGCCCACATCGTCATGGCCAAGCCCCTGACTCCCAGGGCCATGCTGGACCGGATCATCTGGGTCGCCCGCGCGGGCCGTCGTTTCGTCGAAAGCGACGGCTATGTCGGTCCGGACCGCCGATTCAAGGAGGCAGGACTTCCCAAGGGCGTGGCGGCTGGCCGGCGGCGTGAAGACGGCGTCCTTCCCAAGCCTTAGGCTTTGACTCCAGGGGTGGGGTGAATGAGAACGGACAGGGTTTCAGCAGGTGGTTTTCGATGAGTGAATCGGCACGCATTCATGTCCCGGATGTGCCCCTGGGCCGCCTCATCCGGATGCCTGGCGGCAAGACTGCGGGCCAGGCGATCGAGGACGCGGAAAAGGGCCTCGAGTCCCTGCAGGCCGAGAGCATGGTTGAACTCAACCGCGTCCTGAAGTCAGCGGAAGAGCTCTATGCCCGGGCCGGCGGCAAGTTCAACGCCATGGTGGTCAACGCCTTCTACGACCTCATAAACGGGGCCGTCGGCCTGCCCACGGCCAGCAAGGACCGCGCGATCGACACCATGCTGGTCAGCCTCGCGGATCTCCTCGACTATTACCGGACGTCGGGGGAGTGGGGCGACAAGTCGGTCCAGGTGCACCTCAGCACCTTCCAGCTCCTGCTCCGGACCGAGGGCGCGCGTGACCGCGACGGGACCGAGGCCATCCTGTCCGGGCTCCAGAAGGTCAGCCGCAAGGCCGCCCGGGGCTGACCGGAGCTGACCGGCGGGTGGACCGTCGGAACCGGGCCTGCCAAGATCAGGCCCGCCCTGCCGGAGGAGCCAAATGAAGACCCGCGCCGCCGTCGCCTTCGAGGCCAAGCGTCCCCTCGAGATCGTCGAGGTCGACCTGGATGGCCCGCGCGCGGGAGAGGTTCTGGTCGAGATCAGGGCGACGGGCGTCTGTCACACCGACGCCTACACCCTCGACGGGCTCGACTCCGAGGGGGTCTTCCCCTCCATCCTGGGCCATGAAGGCGCCGGGGTTGTCCTGGAGGTCGGGGCCGGGGTCACCAGCGTCCAGCCCGGCGACCACGTCATTCCGCTCTACACGCCGGAATGCCGCCAGTGCAAAAGCTGCCTGTCCCGCAAGACCAACCTCTGCACGGCCATCCGCGCCACCCAGGGCAAGGGCCTCATGCCGGACGGCACCAGCCGGTTCTCCTACAAGGGCCAGGCCATCGCCCACTACATGGGCTGCTCGACCTTCGCCAACCACACCGTCCTGCCGGAGATCGCCCTGGCGAAGATCCGCCCCGACGCCCCCTTTGACAGGGCCTGCTACATCGGCTGTGGCGTGACCACCGGGGTCGGCGCGGTGGTCAATACGGCGGGGGTGGAGGCGGGCGCCAACGTCATCGTCTTCGGCCTGGGCGGGATCGGTCTCAACGTCATCCAGGGCGCCCGCCTTGTCGGCGCCGGCAGGATCATCGGGGTCGACATCAACCCGGCCCGGGAGGACTGGGGGCGCCGGTTCGGCATGACCGACTTCGTCAATCCGCGTGACGTCGAGGGGGACCTGGTCCAGCACCTGGTGGGCCTGACCGACGGCGGCGCCGACTACACCTTTGACTGCACCGGCAACACCGAGGTCATGCGCCAGGCCCTCGAGGCCTGCCATCGGGGATGGGGCGAGAGCATCATCATCGGCGTGGCTGAAGCCGGGCGGGAGATCTCTACCCGGCCTTTCCAGCTGGTCACCGGGCGCGTCTGGAAGGGCACGGCCTTTGGCGGCGCCCGGGGTCGGACGGACGTCCCGAGGATCGTGGACTGGTACATGGAGGGGAAGATCGAGATCGACCCCATGATCACCCATGTCCTGCCCCTCGAGCGCATCAACGAGGCCTTCGACCTGATGCACGCCGGGGAGAGCATCCGCAGCGTCGTCGTCTTCTGAAGCCCGGGGCCGCCCGCCCCGCCAACATTTCAGTCCATTTTGGGAGGATCAGGATCCTCCGGGGGGAAAGCGCATGATCAAGACCCGCATCACCGACATGCTCGGAATCCAGTATCCCATCATCCAGGCGCCCATGGGGTGGATCGCACGGTCCGCGCTGGCGTCCGCCGTCTCCAATGCCGGAGGGATGGGAATCATCGAGACCTCATCCGGCGACCTCCCGGCCGTGCGGGAGGAGATCCAGAAGATGAAGGGGCTCACCGACAAGCCCTTCGGCGTCAACATCGCCCAGGCCTACGTCCGGGATGCGGACATCGTTTCCTTCGTCGTCGACCAGGGGGTGAAGTTCGTCACCACCTCAGCGGGCGACCCGAATCGCTACTGTGCAGCCCTGAAGGAGGCCGGCCTGACGGTCTTCCACGTGGTGCCGTCCCTGGCGGCGGCCATCAAGGCCATCGAGGCCGGCGTCGATGGCCTGGTGGTCGAGGGCGGCGAGGGCGGCGGCTTCAAGAGCTCGCGCGAGGTCTCCACCATGGTCCTCCTGCCCCTGGTCTGCTCCAGGCTGGACGTGCCCATCGTGGCGGCGGGCGGGATCTCCGACGGGCGCGGCATGGCCGCCGCCTTCGCCCTGGGCGCCGAGGGCGTGCAGATGGGCACCCGGATGGTTTCGGCCGCGGAAAGCCCGGTGCACCCGAACTGGAAGTCGGCCATCGTCGAGGCGAAGGAAACGGATACGGTCTTCCTGAACCGCTTCGGCCCGGGCCCGGCCTGCCGGGCCCTCCGCACCGAGAAGACGACCCTCCTGGAGAAGGAGCCCGGGGAGAATGGCGTGGCGCCCGAGTTCCGGCGCTCGCAGGAACTCTATTTCGGCGGCGACATGGAGGCCTCCATCGCCCTCTCCGGCCAGGTCGCCGGAAGGATCGAGTCCGTGAAGCCGGTGGCCGAGATCATTGCGGAGACCGTGGCGGAGTTCGAGTCCATCATGGATGGCCTGTCGTCGCGCTACGCCCGGGCCCGCGCCTGAGCCCGGCCCTGCCGTCTCAGGCCGCGAGGGCGGCCTGGGGCGCCGGCGGCCCGGCATAGCTGTCCTCGTCCCAGAGGGCGTCCCACTCGGCCCAACGGGCGGAGGCCTCGCGCAGGCGGGCGTCGTCACGGACCAGGATGACCTCCCCCTGCGCCTCGTCCCAGACCACGGTGAGGTCGCAGAGGCGGAGGTCCTCCGCCTCCAGGCGACCCTGCACGATCAGGTCCCGGGCCATGGACGGCGTTAGCCGCAGCCTCAGGCGTCCGCCCGCCAGTCGCTCGGCGTGATCCGCGTGGCGGATCACCTCGTCGATCATGGCCGGGGTCGCCGGACGGAGGGGCCGCCGGGCGTCGAAGCGGAAGGCGGCGTCGGGACGGGCGGGGCGGATCGACTGGACATTCTGCATCTTGAAGACCTTTCCTGGGGCTCGCGCCTTGCGTTGAAGACAGAATGGGCTGGCGTTACGCCAGAAACGGACGTAAGTTTCGGGTCTGTTCTCATTTTCCGCGGGGCGGCATGCGACACGAGAAGGCGGCGCGGCTTCTGGAGCTGGCGAGGCGGCTGGCGGCCTCGGCCGAGGGCCTGACCCTCGACGAGATGTCCGCGGCCATGCAGGTTTCCCGCCGGACGGTGGAGCGGATGCGCGATGCGGTCCGCGAGGCCTTCCCCCAGATGGAGGAGATCGCGGATCCGCCGACCGTACGGTTCCGGATTCCCTCAGGCCTGGACGGTATCTTCCAGGCCCCGACCGCCGAGGAGTTCGCCGCCCTTCGCGCTGCAGCGGATCACTTTCGCCAGTCCGGAGCCACCGCCCGGGCAGGGGCCCTGGCCGCCCTGGAGACCAAGGTCCTGTCGGCCATCCGGGCGGGCGTCCGACGCCGGCTGGCGCCCGACATGGAGGCCCTGCTCGAGGCCGAGACGATGGCGGTTCACCCTGGCCCGCGCCCCTTCGAGGATGAGTCCGTCCTGGGCGCCGTCCGTGAAGCCATCGTCTCCATGCAGAGGCTCCGTTTCCTCTACGACGGTGGGTCTACGCCGGGGCGTGAGCGGGAGGTCACGCCCTATGGGCTGCTGTTCGGCCGCTCCAACTACCTGGTCGCTGCGGAGGCCGGCGCCAGTCCGCAGGAGCCCCGAAACTGGCGGCTGGACCGGATCCGCGATGTCCGGGTGGCTCCCCTCCCGGGGACGCGGCCGCCCGACTTCTCCCTCGCCGCATACGCTGCGCGCAGCTTCGGAATCTACCAGGACGCGGTAGAGGACGTGGTGCTCCACATCCTGCCCCATGGGGCGGAAGAGGCCCTCGGCTGGCGGTTCCACGCCACCCAGGTCCTCGAGCCCCAGGCGGATGGCTCCGTCATTGCGCGTTTCCGCGCCGCCGGCATGCGCGAGCTGGCCTGGCACCTCTTCACCTGGGGCGACAAGATCCGGATCGTGTCCCCTGCGCGCCTCCGCGACCAGATGGCCGAGGAGCTCGCCGCCGCCGCCAGGGCCCACGGCGCGCCCTGATGGCGCGCCGTCAGGCGGTCTTCAGCGCCGCCAGCACCGCATCGGGCCGGATCGGAAGGCGTCGGACCCGGGCCCCGACGGCGTTGAAGATGGCGTTGCCAATCGCCGGAGCGATCACCGTGGTCGCCGGCTCGCCCAGGCCAACGGGCGCATGGTCGCTGTCCACGAAGTCGATCTGCAGGTCGGGGACGTCGCTCATCCTCAGGGGAGTGTAGGCGCCCAGGTTGGTCTCCTGGATGCGGCCATCCCGGAAGGTCGCGCCCTCGTGAAGGGCCAGGCTCAGGCCCCAGAGGGCGGCGCCCTCCATCTGGGCCAGGGCGCCGTCCGGGTGGATGATGGCGCCGGCGTCGACGACGAGATGCAGCTTCTCGACCTTGACCCCGCCGGTCTTCCGGTCGACCCGGACCCGGGCGCAGCAGGCCGTCCAGGTGGGCATGTCGCGCTCCTGGCCGAAGGTGGTCGCCAGGCCCAGGCCGACACCTGCCGGCAGCTTGCCGCCCCAGCCGGCGGCCTTCGCCACCCGCGAGAGCACCGCCGCCTGCCGCTTGGCCCCGCCCACGGCGTTGGGGGCCGACCCGGCGTTGCGCCCGGCTCCGTCCAGCATCTTCAGGCGGAAGGCGAGGGGATCCTGGCCGGTGGCGTGGGCAGCCTCGTCCATGGCGCTTTCCACGGCCCAGTTGGTCCAGCCCGGGCCCACCGAGCGCAGCCAGCCCGGCCGGAAGGCGCGGTTGGCGAGGTCATTGGACAGGGCCCGCACCCGGTGGGCGCCGACGCTGTACCAGTGGTTGGCCCCATTGATCGCAAAGGGGTCGAAGGGCCGGTCATTGGCCCCCTTGGGCATGAAGAAGGGCGCCATGACCTCGGTGGGCCAGCCCGCCGCCGCGGCGTGGTCCATGGCCGTCACACGGCCCCCCTCGCCGAAGGCCATCCGCACCCTCTGGACCGAGGGCGAGCGGAAGCTGTCGAAGAGCGTGTCGTCCTCCCGGGTCAGGACCAGCTTGACGGGCTTGCCCAGGGCCTTGGCCGCCAGGGCGGCGGGTACGGCGTAGTCGCCGTTCAGCCGGCGTCCGAAACCGCCGCCGAGCAGGTAGGTCTTCAGGACGATGCTGGCCTCGGGTCGGCCCAGGGCCTTGGCCAGGGTCGGCAGGATCAGGGACTGCCACTGGTTGCCCGTGTGGATCTCGAAGACGCCGTTGCGCTCGAAGGCCAGGGCGTTCAGCGGCTCCATCTGGAAGTGCAGGGCGGCGTCCGTGGCGTACTCCGCCTCGAGCTTCGACTTCGCAGAGGCGAAGGCCGCCTCGACACCCGGGTCGGCGACCACCAGGGAGCCCGCGGCTTCATCGGCGATCAGGGCCCGCGCCCGCGCCTCGAGATCGGCGTCCGAGACCTTTGCCGTCGGACCGTTCTCCCAGGTCACCTTCAGGGCCCGCACGGCGCGGTCCGCGGCGACGAAGCTGTCGCCCAGGGCCAGGACCCAGCCGGGAACGGTTCCCGACGGGTCGTCGAGCACCAGGTGGCCCAGGTAGCCGGGAACCCCCTTCGCGCCGGACTCGTCCACCGAGACGACCCTGGACTCGTTGCGGGTCGGCGGCATCACCGGACGGGCGAAGACCATCCCTGCGATCTTCGCGTCGATCCCGAACACCGCCGAGCCGTTGGTCTTGGCCGGGATGTCCCGGGCCTGGAACTCGCCCCCGATCAGCCGTCGCTCCGAGGCCGGCTTGATGGGCAGGGCGGCCAGCTCCTTGTCGGTGAAGCCCGCGCGAAGTCCGCCCCTGGCGACGATGTCGCCGTAGCTGACCGCGCGCTTGCCTGCGAAGACCTCGCCCTTGCGGGCGATGCAGGATGACGCGGGAACGCCGAGGATCTTCGCGCCAGCCTCGATGAGGGCGATCCGCCCCGCGGCGCCCGCCTGGCTCAGGAAGGGATAGCTCTGCCAGACCGACCAGGACCCGCCGGTGACCATAAGGCCCCACTTCGGATCTGTGTCCACGTGGACGATGCGGACCCTGTCCCAGTCGGCCTCGAGCTCATCGGCGACGATCCGGGCCAGGGCCGTGCCCACGTGCTGGCCCATCTCGGCGCGGACCACGTTCACGGTGACGACCCCCTGGGAGTCGATGGCGTACCAGAGACTGGGCTCGAATGCCGGGGCGCCGGCATAGGGGCCCATGGAGACCGCAGCCTCGGCGGTGGCGGCGAAGCCGAAGGCGGCGCCTGCGGCGACCGCGGCGACCATGAAGCGGCGACGGCCGGGATCCGGAAGCAGGGGACGGTTCATGAGCGCACCTCCGCCCGGCGCGCCGAGCCGCCACGGGCGCCCTTGCGGGCCGCCAGCTTCACGGCCTTGCGGATTCGAACATAGGCCATGCAGCGGCAGAGATTGCCATCCATGGCCGCCTCGATCTCGGCGTCGCTCGGGTTGGGGTTGGACGACAGCAGGGCGGCGGCCTGCATGATCTGGCCCGACTGGCAGTAGCCGCACTGGGGCGCCTGCGCCTCGACCCAGGCCGCCTGCACAGGGTGAACCCCGCCGGCGCCCAGGCCTTCGATCGTGGTCACCTTCAGGCCGTCGACGGCGCTGACCGGCGTCAGGCAGGCGCGGATGGCCTGGCCGTCCACGTGCACCGTGCAGGCGCCGCACTGGCCGACCCCGCAGCCGAACTTGGTCCCGGTCAGGCCCAGCTCGTCGCGCAGGACCCAGAGCAGGGGGGCGTCGTCGGGCCCCCGGTTCTGGACGCTTCGTCCGTTGACCTCGAACTTCGCCATGCCTGGACCTCCCGGCGTTTCATTCCCCAGGGTGAGGCTGCGCCCGGCTTCGGCGTCTGTCCAGTCCCCGCCCTTTCCCTCAGGTGCGGAAGAGGTCCACCAGGTTCCCCACCCAGGCCTTGAGGAGGTCCTTCTTGTCGGTCGAGGTCCGGCCGTGGCGCACCACGACAAGGTCCAGGTCGGGGACCAGGACGGTGAACTGCCCCTCGTGCCCGTTGGCGGAGAAGGATCCGGGTCCGCCCAGGTCCAGCCACCAGTGGGCGCCGTAGCGGCCGTCGGTCACGCCCGGCTGCTGGAAGGTGGGCGTGCGGGCATAGTCCACCCACCCCGCGGGAAGAAGCCGCTTCCCGTCCCAGACGCCGTCGCGCAGGTAGAGAAGACCAAAGCGCGCAAAGTCCCGCCCGCTCGCAAAGCAGAAGGACGAGCCGATGAAGGTTCCCGCCGGGTCGAACCTGGGGATCGGGGTCCGCATGCCAAGGGGCTCGAACAGCCGGTCGCGCATGAAGCCGGCAAAGGCCTCGCCTCTCAGGCCGGTCATGTCGGCGAGGATGCGGCAGACAATGTTGGTCGTCCCCGAGGAGTAGCTGAAATGGCTTCCCGGAGGGTGGAGCGGGGGCTGGTCCGCAGCGTAATGGGCGACGTTCGCCTTGCCGGATCCCCACATCATCTCGATGGTGTCGGACGGCTTGCCCGTCTCATAAACCTCGTCGAACTTCAGGCCGCTCGACATCCGCAGGAGCTGGTCCGTCGTGATCGCACCGCGGGGGTCTCCCGGCGTCTTCCATTCTGCGACGGGGGCTGGGTCGGAGATGTCCAGCCGGCCGTCCCCGACGACGATCCCCGCCAGGGCGTGGGTCAGGCTCTTGGCCATGGACCAGGACAGGCAGGTGGCGTCCGGGCCGTGATCCGGTCCATAGCGCTCCAGCAGGAGACGCCCGCCCTGGACCACGACGATGGCGTGGGTCTCGTCAAAGTCCCGGAGGCCGCGCTCGAGATGGTCTTCGAGGCGGAGACGGTCCACCGACGCTGGGACTTCGCCCGCGGGCCAGTCCGCCGTGGGCCAGGGGACGCCCGCCGGCTGCAGGGGAAGGGACGGGAGGAACCTGGCTGTCATGCGAGCAGGGCCCGCACTTCCGCCACCTCCTCGGGGGTCAGGATCCACTCGGCGCACTTCGCGTTCGCCTGGACCTGCTCGGGACTGGTGGCGCCGGCGATGACGGAGCTGACGGCGCCGTGCCCGAGCAGCCAGGCGAAGGCCAGGTCCAGGATCCGCCGGCCGCGCTGCTCGGCCCAGTGGTCAAGGGCTTCCAGCCGGTCGAAGTTGCGGTCGTTCAGGGCGGCGGCCCCGCGCTTGCCCCAGGCCGCCAGTCGTGTGCCCTGCCGGGGCGGTTCACCCCGCTGGTACTTGCCGGTCAGGAAGCCGCTGGCCAGGGGGAAGTACGGCAGGAGGCCCAGGCCAAAGCGCTCGCAGGCCGGCAGGACCTCGCGTTCCACGCCCCGCTCCAGCAGGCTGAAATTGTTCTGGGCGGAGACGAACCGCTCCAGGCCCCCGGTCCTTGAGGTCCAGTCGGCGTCGGCGATCTGCCAGCCGGTGAAGTTCGAGTTGCCGATGTAGAGGACCTTGCCGGCCCGGACGAGGTCGTCCAGGGCGCGCAGGGTCTCGTCGATGGGCGTGTCGGGGTCCGGCACGTGCATCTGGTAGAGGTCGATGTGGTCGGTGTGCAGGCGCTTCAGGCTGTCCTCGACGGCCTTGACGATGTAGCGGCGCGCACCGCCCCGCAGATAGTCGCCCTCGCCCATGGGGTTGGCGAACTTGGTGGCCAGCACGGCCTTGTCCCGCCGGCCCTTCAGGGCCTCGCCCAGGAAGACCTCCGACTTCGCCGCGCCATAGATGTCTGCCGTATCGAAGAAGTTGATCCCGGCGTCGAGGGCGGCGTCGACCACCATCCGGGTCTGGGCCTGGTCGATGCGCATCCCGAAATTGTTGCAGCCAAGCCCGATCACGCTGACCTTGAGCCCGCTGGTCCCCAGCCGTCGCAGTTGCATGGCGTCCTCCCGGAATGGCGCTTGAGGGGACCAGCCTAGGCCAGGCCCGGGGACGGCGCCAGCGTCTCGCCCAGACGGGGGTTCCGGGGAAGCTGCAGTGGACTCAGATCGCCCGGGCCAGCCGGAGCGCCTCGGCGTTCTCGATGGCTGCGCGCCTGAGGTTGACGGCTTCGAAATCCGTGAAGGCCTCCGGCTCCCGCTCGCCAAGGGCGGTCGCTTCGTCTTCGGTTTCCAGGGGCGCGAACCAGGGCCGATAGTTCATGACAGCCTCCCAATTGGATGGACGCCGCCAGTTAAGGGTCGTTAACCTTTTGACGCCAAGGGGCCCGAGTGGACTCTCACGGACTCTTGAACGCCGCCGGTCCCGAAGGTGCGCCGCCTGTTTTTCCCTCTGGGGCGGCATGACATCTGGTCTTGCCCGCCGTCCGACCTTAAAGAATGGACTCAGCGCCCAAAGGGGGGGCGGCGCACGCTCGGGTTCCACAAGAGAACCGGGCCCCGTCCCGCCGGGCGACCTGGGAGGAAACGGGTCTTGCAGCCAACGCGTACCGAGGGTCCCGACTACTATCACAAGGTGGTCGACTGCCAGTGGGCCTGTCCGGCCCACACGCCCGTGCCGGAATACATCCGCCTGATCGCGGATGGCCGGTACGATGACGCCTACATGATCAACTGGAAGTCGAACGTCTTTCCCGGCGTTCTCGGCCGCACCTGCGACCGCCCCTGCGAGCCCGCCTGCCGGCGTGGCCGGGTGGAGGAGGAGCCGGTCGCCATCTGCCGGCTGAAGCGCGTCGCCGCAGACAACAAGACCGACGTCGGCCCCCTGATGCCGCCGGTCGCGGCGAAGCGGAACGGCAAGCGCGTCGCCCTGGTCGGCGCCGGCCCCGCCTCGCTCACCGTCGCCCGCGACCTCGCCCCCCTGGGCTACGAACTGGTCCTGTTCGACGGCGAGCCCCGGTCGGGCGGCATGATCCGCAGCCAGATCCCCCGCTTCCGCCTGCCCGAAGAAGTGATCGACGAGGAGGTCGGCTATGTCACCCGCCTCGGCGGCGTGGAGCTTCGCCTGGGGCATCGGATCGAGAGCCTCAAGGGCCTGTTGTCCGAGGGCTTCGACGCGGTGTTCGTCGGCTCCGGCGCCCCGCGCGGCCGTGACCTTGACATCCCCGGTCGCAAGGAGGCCGCCGCCAACGTCCATGTCGGCATCGACTGGCTGTCGAGCGTCTCCTTTGGCCATATCGAGAAGATCGGCCGGCGGGTCATCGTGCTCGGCGGCGGCAACACCGCCATGGACTGCTGCCGAACCTCGCGCCGCCTCGGCGGCCAGGAGGTCAAGGTGGTGGTCCGCTCGGGCTTCGAAGAGATGAAGGCCAGCCCCTGGGAAAAGGAGGATGCGATCCACGAGGACATCCCGATCCTCAACTATCGCGTTCCCAAGGCCTTCACGCACGAGAACGGCCGGCTGACCGGCGTGACCTTCGAGATCGTCCGCGCCGAGTTCGACGACAAGGGCCGCCGCAACCTCGTACCCTCGGGCGAGCCCGACGAGCACCACGAATGTGACGACGTCCTGGTCGCCGTGGGCCAGGAGAACGCCTTTCCCTGGATCGAGCGTGACATTGGCCTCGACTTCGACCGCTGGGACATGCCCGAGGTGAATCCGGTCACCTTCGAGTCGACCCGCAAGGGGGTCTTCTTCGGCGGCGACGCCGCCTTCGGCCCCAAGAACATCATCTGGGCGGTGGCGCATGGCCATGACGCCGCGGTCTCGATCCACCGCCACTGCATGGGCGGGGACGTCCATGACCGCCCGCCCCCGGGCTTTTCCCTGGTGTCCCAGAAGATGGGCATCCACGAGTGGAGCTACGACAACGACATCTCCCTCGAGCTTCGCCACCGCGTTCCCATGCTCGACAAGGCCGAGGCCCTGAAGAACGTCCGCGTCGAGGTCGAACTGGGCTTCGACTCCCGGCTCGGCTTCGCGGAGGCCCAGAGGTGTCTGAACTGTGACGTCCAGACGGTCTTTGCGGACAACCTCTGCATCGAGTGCGACGCCTGCGTCGACATCTGTCCCGTCGACTGCATCACCTTCACCGATGACGGCGAGGAGGCGGACCTGCGCGGTCGCCTGAAGGCGCCGGCCCTCAACCTCGACCAGGACCTCCTGGTCTCCGGCGCCCTGGCCACCGGCCGGGTCATGGTGAAGGACGAGGATGTCTGCCTGCACTGCGGCCTCTGCGCCGAGCGCTGCCCGACCGGGGCCTGGGACATGCAGAGGTTCACGCTGGAGATGACCCACGCCGACCAGATGGGAGGCGCCGCATGACCGCCCCCCTGAGCGCCGTCAACGACTTCGTCGTCAAGTTCGCCAACGTCAACGGCTCCGGCTCGGCCAGCGCCAACTCGATGTTCGCCAAGTCCGTCCTGCGCATGGGCGTGCCCGTGGCGGTGCGGAACATCTTCCCGTCGAACATCCAGGGCCTTCCCACCTGGTTCGAGGTTCGCGTCACCGGCGAGGGCCATCTGGGCCGCCGCGGCGGGGTGGACATGATGGTGGCGATGAACCCCCAGACCTGGGACCGCGACGTCGCCGAGATCGAGCCGGGCGGCTACCTGTTCTACGACTCGACCAAGCCCATGCCGGCCTCGAAGTTCCGGGAGGACATCACGGTGGTGGGCGTGCCGCTCACGGCCATCTGCAACGCCGCCTACACGGTCGCCCGCGAGCGGCAGCTGTTCAAGAACATCATCTATGTCGGCGCCCTCGCCGCCCTGCTGGGCATCGAGCTCGAGGTGATCGAGCAACTCCTGGCCGAGCAGTTCGAAGGGCGAGAGCGCCTGATCAAGGCCAATGTCGACGCCCTGCACATGGGACGGGACTGGGTGAGGGACAACATGGCCCCCCTGGGCCTGCAGGTCCGCCGGGCGGACGCCGTCGGCGACCGGATCTTCATCGAGGGCAACCAGGCCGCCGGGCTCGGCGCCGTCTACGGCGGGGCCACGGTCTGCGCCTGGTATCCCATCACGCCCTCGACCTCCCTCGCCGAGGCCTTCACCAGCTACTGCCAGGAGCTCCGGGTCGATCCCGAGAGCGGCAAGGCCAACTTCGCCATCGTCCAGGCCGAGGACGAGATCGCCTCCATCGGCATGGTGATCGGCGCCGGCTGGAACGGGGCCCGGGCCTTCACGGCGACCTCAGGCCCGGGCGTCTCGCTGATGACCGAGTTCATCGGCCTGTCCTACTTCGCCGAGATTCCGGCGGTGATCTTCGACGTCCAGCGCGGCGGCCCGTCCACCGGCATGCCGACCCGCACCCAGCAGGCCGACCTGATCGGGGCCGCCTACGCCAGCCACGGCGACACAAAGCACCCGATGCTCCTGCCCATGGACCCGGGCGAGTGCTTCACCTTCGGCGCCCTGGCCTTCGACCTTGCGGACCGCCTGCAGACCACCGTCTTCGTCATGCTGGACCTCGACATGGGGATGAACGAGTGGCTGACCGAGCCCTTCAAGTGGGACGACAGCCGCCGGATCGACCGCGGCAAGGTCATGAGCCACGAGGAGCTCGAGGCCGGCCGGGACTTCGGCCGATACCTCGACGTCGATGGCGACGGCATCCCCTACCGGACCTATCCCGGCGTCCATCCGACCCGGGGCGGCTATTTCACCCGCGGGACCTCGCGCAATCCCTACGCCCGGTATTCCGAGGAAGGGTCGGTCTACGTCGACAACGTGCAGCGCCTGCTGCGCAAGTTCGAGACCGCCAAGTCGATCGTCCCGGCGCCGGAGCTGCGCCCGGCCAGCGGACCGACCCGGGACGGCGTGATCTACTACGGCTCGACGGGACCGGCCATGCACGAGGCCCTCGGCCTCTTCGAGCGGCAGGGACGCCGCCTGGACGCCCTGCGCATCCGGGCCTTCCCCTTCTCGTCCGAGGTGGATGACTTCCTCGCCTCGCATGACCGGATCTTCGTTGTCGAACAGAACCGGGACGCCCAGCTGCGCACCCTCCTGATGGCGGAGAATGGCGGCGATCCGGACCGCCTGGTCCCCATCCTGCACTTTGACGGCACGCCGATCACCGCCCGATTCATCGTTTCCTCCATCTCGAGCCTGATGGACGCAACCCAGCCGCCGGGCTCGCGCCCGCTCCGGGAGGCCGCCGAATGACCTACATCGCCAAGCCCAAACTGCATCACCCGGCCCTGGCCCCGAACGGCCTCGGCTACCTGCGCCGGGACTATGAGGGATCGGTCTCGACCCTCTGCGCCGGCTGCGGGCACGACTCGATCTCCGCCGCCATCATCCAGGCGGCGTACGAGCTGGACCTGCCGCCCCACCGGGTGGCCAAGCTGTCCGGCATCGGCTGCTCGTCCAAGACGCCGGACTACTTCCTGGGCAATTCCCACGGCTTCAACACCGTCCACGGCCGGATGCCCTCGGTGCTCACCGGCGCCAACCTGGCGAACCGCGAGCTGATCTACCTGGGCGTCTCCGGCGACGGCGATTCCGCCTCCATCGGCCTCGGCCAGTTCGCCCACGCCATCCGGCGCGGCGTGAACATGACCTACATCGTCGAGAACAACGGCGTTTACGGCCTGACGAAGGGTCAGTTCTCGGCCACCTCCGACCGCGGCTCCAAGTCCAAGAAGGGCGTGGTCAACCATGACGCAGCCATCGACATGGTCAGCCTGGCCCTGCAGCTGGGCGCCAGCTTCGTGGCGCGCTCCTTCTCCGGTGACAAGGCCCAGCTGGTGCCCCTGATCAAGGCCGCCCTGAGGCATCCAGGTCCGGCCTTCATCGACACGCTGAGCCCCTGCGTCCAGTTCAACAACCACGCCGGCTCCACCAAGAGCTATGACTATGTCCGCGAGCACAACGAGGCGGTGAACCGCCTGGACGTGATTGCTGACCGTAAGCCCATCGAGGTCGACTACGAGCCTGGCACGACCGTTTCCGTGACCCAGCACGACGGCTCGGTCCTGTCCCTGCACAAGCTGGCCGACCACTACGACCCGACCGACCGGATCGCGGCCATGGCTTACCTGGCCCAGCGCCAGGCGGCGGGCGAGATCGTCACCGGCCTGCTCTACGTCGATCCCGAGCCCGGCGACCTGCATGGCGCCCTCGGCACCACCGACCGGCCGCTGAACAGCCTGTCGGACGCCGAACTCGTCCCGGGCCAGGCGGCCCTGGACCGCATCAACGCGGGCCTGCGCTAGGACGGGGCCCAAGTCGGGGAGGGCGTCATGCTCAGGTGGCGGATCGGCGACGTTACGGTGACCCGGGTCGTCGAGATGGAGATGCCGGTTCCCTACAATCCCCGGCGGGCCTTCCTGCGGGAGGCGACCCCGGAGGCCCTGGCGGCCATCCCCTGGCTGGCGCCCCACTACGTGACGCCCGAGGGCCACCTGCGCCTGTCGATCCACGCCCTCCTGGTCGAGGCGCCAGGGCTCAGGCTGGTGGTGGACACCTGCATTGGCAATGACCGCCCGCGGAGCCTGGTGGGCGGCCAGGCCCTGTCCACGGACTTCCTGAAATCCTTAGAGGCGACCGGCTGGACCCGGGACAGCGTCGACGCCGTGGTCTGCACCCACCTGCACGTGGACCATGTCGGCTGGAACACGATGCGCGAGGGGGACCGCTGGGTCCCGACCTTCCCGAAGGCCCGCTACCTGATCGGTCGCCGGGAGTATGACCACTGGAGCGCCGAGGGCGACGACGAGCAGCAGGTGATCCTGTCGGATTCGATCCGCCCGGTCTTCGAGGCGGGCCTGGTCGACCTGGTGGAGATGGACCACGTCATCTCGCCCGAAATCCGGCTCGTCCCGACCCCCGGCCATACGCCGGGGCATGTCAGCGTCCGGATCGAGTCCGCCGGCGAGGTGGGCCTGATCACCGGCGACATGGTCCACCATCCCTGCCAGTTGGCACACCCCGAGTGGTCCCCGCCCTTTGACAGCGATCCCGCCGCCTCCGCCGTCATGCGCCGCAGCGTCTTCGAGAGCACGGCGGAGCAGCCGGTCCTGGTCATCGGCACCCACTTCGCCGCGCCGACGGCGGGTCTTGTCCGCAGGGACGGAGGGGCCTTCCGCTTCGAAGGCGCACCGTCCGAGGGCCCCGACGCCTGACGGGCTGGCCCGGGGGCGCCGCCCGCCCCATATTCGGGAAGCGATTCGCACGCAGGACCCCCGGGGGTGATCCGATGAGCCAGGCCCTGGCCCACATCGCCGGCAGGCCCATCGGGCCCGGCCATCCGCCCTATGTGGTCGCCGAGATGTCCGGCAACCACAATGGCGACATCCAGCGCGCCCTCGACCTCATCACGGCGGCAGCCGCCGCGGGCGCCGATGCGGTCAAGATCCAGACCTACACCGCCGACACCCTCACCCTCGACCATGACGGGCCCGGCTTCCGGATCGAGGGCGGCCTGTGGGATGGCCGGCGGCTGCACGAGCTCTACGCCGAGGCCCACACCCCCTGGGACTGGCACGCCCGGATGTTCGGGCACGCCCGCGAGGCGGGGATCACCCTCTTCTCCTCGCCCTTTGACTCCACCGCCGTCGATCTCCTCGAATCCCTGGGGGCGCCCGCCTACAAGATCGCCTCCTTCGAGCTGGTGGACCTGCCCCTGATCCGTCGCTGCGCGGCCACCGGAAAGCCCCTCGTCATGTCCACCGGCATGGCCTCGCCGGAAGAGATCGCCGAGGCCGTTGAGACCGCCCGCGACGCCGGCGCCCGGGACCTCGTCGTCCTGCACTGCACCAGCGCCTACCCCGCCCCCATGTCGAGCATGAACCTCGCCACCCTGCCGGACATGGCCCAGCGGTTCGGGGTCCTGCCCGGCCTTTCGGACCACACCCTCGGGATCGCCGCCTCGGTCGCGGCCGTGGCGCTTGGCGCGGTGTTCATCGAGAAGCACTTCACCCTCCGCCGGGCCGACGGCGGGGTCGATTCCGCCTTCTCCCTGGAGCCCGGGGAACTCGCGGACCTCGTTCGCAGCTGCCGGGGCGCCTGGGAGGCCCTGGGCGGGGTGACCTATGGCCCCGGCGAGGCCGAGGCGGGAAACGCCGGCATGCGGCGCTCGCTCTATGTGAGCGCGCCCGTCCTCAAGGGCGAGGTCCTCACCGCCGCCAACATCCGGTCGGTCCGGCCGGGCCATGGCCTCGCGCCCCGGCATTACGACGCCGTCCTCGGCCGCCGGGCGACCCGCGACATTCCCTTCGGCGAGCCCCTGGACTGGTCGATGGTCGAAGGCGGCGAGGCCGGCTGAGGCGGTTCAGGCGTCGGCTTCCCGCCGCGCGAAGGGCAGGGCCAGGATGTCCGCCGAGGTGAAGGCCGGGTTCCCGGGATAGAGGGCGGCGTAGACCCGCTCCACGAAGGCGAAGTCCCCGGGCAGGTCCACCGTCCAGCGATAGGCGCTGTCGTCCCGGTCCTGGACCAGGTCGCCCCGGCGCAAGGGCGACCCGGGGCGATAGAGCCAGGGGGTCACATGCTCCCGGTCGTGGGCCGACGTCGCCTCGGCGTGCGCCCGCCTCAGGGCCTCCGAGGTGAAGACCTCGACGTCCAGGCCCCGGGGCCAGGTGCGCACCTGGCCGTTCGAGACATAGTCGAACC
>CAIMLY010000110.1 GCA_903842425.1 uncultured Alphaproteobacteria bacterium
CGGCCTGGATGATGATGTCGGCGTCGGCCCGGGCGGCCTCGCGCGCCAGGCCAAGGCTGTCGCCGACATAGTCGCCCACCCCATGGAAGATATCCGTGGTCATGTAGTTGTGGGCCAGGATCACCGCCCTGCGCTCGCGCTTCAGCCGGTTGATCGCCGAGATCAGGGGCGCCTGGAGCCGCCACTCCATGGGCGTCACATGCCGGCGCACCTTCTCCCAGATGGCGGCGGTCTCGGCCTCGACCTCGGGGGTGAAGTCGGGAATCCGGGCCGCTGTTCGGGTCGACGCACTCATGACGAACTCCTTTTGCTCAAAGTGAGCATTAGAGGGGCGGCGAAAACTCCGGACAGGCCCGGCGCTTCCTCCTGTTATGCTCAATTAGAGCATATCCTGCCCACAATATGAGGTCGCGGGGCCGGCTTGGCAAGCGCCGGACCGGCAGAGGGGGACAAGACTGCGTGATCCCCGGCCCCGTACGTGCTAGACGAGGGGCCGTCCAACTTCGGAGATCCGCCCCTGAGGCAGGTTCGCACCCTCGCGCTGATCGCCGTCCTCGGCCTGCTTGGCCCCGCCGCCGCCGTCGCCGTGCGAACGGATCCGCCGCCGCAGGGATTGGCGGGCCAGGCTGGACTGACCGTGGCCCGGGCCTTCTCCGAGCCGGCGCTCGAGGCCAGGTTCGCGGCCCTGTCTCCCGCCCTTCGCGCCCGGGCCGACGGCCTGGCGCAGGGGGCGGGCGCCGCCTGGATGAGCCTCACGCCGGGCTGGGAGCGGCTCGACCTGTCCAATCCGCCCCGGCTGGACCTCAGGGCCCCGGACGCCGCCGGCGAGGCCGAAGAGGCCCGCCTGATCAACGCCCTGAGGCCGCTGTCCCGAGCGCCCCTCGCCGACATGCCGGCCTTCCGTCTGGAGGGCGGCGGCGAGGACGCCCGTCGGGCCCTGACCTGCCTCACCCAGGCGGTCTACTACGAGGCGGCCCGGGAGCCCGAGCTCGGCCAGGCGGCGGTCGCCCAGGTGGTGCTGAACCGGCTCCGGCATCCGGGCTATCCCAAGTCGGTCTGCGGCGTGGTCTACCAGGGCGCCGCCCGCGCCACGGGATGTCAGTTCACCTTCACCTGCGACGGGTCGCTGGCCCGGGCGCCGGATGCCGCCCTGTGGGCGTCCGCGGCGGCGATCGCCCGGCGCGCCCTGTCCGGTCACGTGGTGCGCGAGGTCGGGTCCGCCACCCATTACCACGCCGACTACGTGGCGCCGTACTGGGCCCCCACCCTGGTCAAGCTGGCCCGGATCGGCGCTCACATCTTCTATCGCTGGACGGGTCCCTCGGGAGAGCAGGCGGCCTTCAGCGGGCGCTATGCCGGGGGCGAGGCCCGCCTCAGCCCGGCCATCCTGGGCGGTGTCGATCCGCGCACCCAGGCGGGGCTCGAGTCCCTGGCGGCCCCGCCGCCGCCGCGCACGGTCACCCTGGCCCTGGCCGGCGAGACCCGCACCTACACGGTCTCCGAGCCTGACGCCGCCGGGAACCAGGCCCTGCCGGCCCCCGGCCAGCTCTCTCCCGCCCGGCGTCGGCCCACCCCGGAGGAAATCCGCAGGATCAACGCCGCCCTCGCCGCCATTGAGCGGGGCGAGCCGGCTCCGGCGACGGCGGCGGCCGCCGGCGTTCAGCCCTGATCGTCTGAAAAGGCGTCCGGGTAGGCCACAAGGATGGGGTCATCCAGGGCGCCGTCCACGAGGGCGATCCCCATGAAGGCCGGGCTCCCGGAATACGGCGCGCTGACCTGCGCCGTCGCGCCGGCGGAGAACCCGAACCTCGGATAGTACTCGGGATGACCCAGCACGAGCACGGCGGCGGCGTCGAAGTGCCGTGCCGCCTCCAGGCCGCGCCGGGTCAGTGCGGACCCGATGCCTGTCCGCTGGAGATCCGGCCGGACCGCAAGGGGGGCGAGGGCGGCGTAGAGGTTGTGGCTGTCCGCCCAGAGGCGGCTGAACATGATGCTCCCCACCAGGTCTCCGTCCTGAAGGGCCACCAGCTCGAACATCGACTCGGCGTCGGCGCGAAGTCGCTCGACGATGCGACGCTCTGCGGTTCCGCCGAAGGCCGCGTCGAGGATGTCGCCGATCCCCGGATGGTCGCCGGCGCGGGCATAGCGGATCTCGAGGGCCATGACGGAACCTCCCTGCAGGTCAGTCGCCAGCCACCCATTCCACGTCGGCGCCGAGGGCGTTGAGGTTCTCGACGAAGCGGGGATGGGCCCTCTGGATCGGGGCGGCGTTGAGGATGGTCGAGCGTCCCTCGATGCTGGCGGCCAGCATGAAGAGGGCGATGGCGACCCGGATGATGTAGGGGCTCTCCACCGTGGCCGGCATCAGCGGCTTGCCGCCATAGGTGATCAGCCGGTGCGGGTCACAGAGCACCGAATGGGCCCCGAACTTGCCGATCTCGGAACTCCAGCCCAGGGCGCCTTCGTAGACCTTGTTCCAGAACATCACCGATCCCTCGGCGCGGACGCCCAGGGCGATGAAGATCGGCAGGAGGTCCGCCGGCACGTAGGGCCAGGGGGCCGCCTCGACCTTGGTCAGGATGTTCGAGGTGAAGGGCTCCTTCACCTTCAGGCCGTGGGGGGCCCGGGCCGTGGACCAGCCGCCCTCGTGGGTGACCTCGACGCCGAACTTGGCGAAGGTCCGGTCCAGCAGGGGGAACTGCTCCACCGAGCCGTTGCGCACGGACACTTCGCCGCCGGTGATGGCGCCCATGGCCAGGAAGGTGGCCACCTCGTGGAAGTCGTCGGCAAAGGTGAACTCGGCGCCGGACAGGCAGTCGACGCCCTCGACCACGATGCGCGAGCCGCCGACACCCCCGATCCGGGCGCCCATCAGGGCCAGGAAGGCGCAGAACTCCTGCACGTGGGGCTCGCAGGCGGCGTTGGTCAGCTGCGACCGGCCCAGGGCGGTGGCGGCGCAGAGCATGAAGTTCTCGGTGGTGGTCACCGAGGCGTAGTCCAGCCAGTGGTCCGCGGCCTTGTAGCCCCCCGGCACAGAGATGTGCAGGGCGTCGGGCTCGCGCCGCACCGTCGCCCCGAAGGTCTGGAGAACCTCGATGTGCGGGTCGATCTCCCGGGCTCCGAGGGTGCAGCCGGTGGCGTCCTCCTCGATCGTCGCCGCCCCGAACCGGTGGAGCAGGGGCGGGATCAGCATCAGGGTCGAGCGCATCCCCAGCGGCAGGTGGGCGGCCTTTGGATCCAGGCCCTCCCCGTGCCGGACCCGCAGGGTCCCGCCCTCGAAGTCCATGTCCACGGTCGAGCCGAGGTTACGGAAGAAGTCGAGGATCTTCCGCACGTCGGTGATGTCCGGCACCCGGTGCAGGGTCACCGGCTGGTCGGTCAGGAGGGTGGCGCAGAGCACCGGCAGGACGGCGTTCTTGTTCGCCGAGGGGACGATCCGCCCCCGCAGGGCCCGGCCGCCGTTGACGATCAGGCTGGTCACTGGGCCGCCGCCCGGCTTGCGGCGTGGTCTTCCTCGGCCAGAAGCCGGACCACTTCCAGCGCGGCCATGCATCCCATCCCCGCCGCCGTCACCGCCTGTCGATAGACATCATCGGTGACATCCCCGGCGGCGAAGACCCCCGGGATGGCGGTGGCGGCCGTACCGGCGCGCACCTTGAGGTAGCCGCTGGAGTCCATCTCGAGCTGGCCGGCGAACAGGGCCGAGGCCGGGGCGTGCCCGATGGCGATGAAGACCCCGTCGCAGGACAGGTCGCGGGTCTCGCCGGTGCGGGTCGACTTCAGCCGGACCCCGGTGACGCCCATGGGATCGGTGTCGCCAAGGACCTCCTCGACCTGGTGGTCCCAGACCACCTCGACCTTGGGGTTGGCGAAGAGGCGCTCCTGCAGGATGGCCTCCGCGCGGAAGCTGTCGCGCCGGTGCACCACGGTGACCTTCGAGGCGAAGCTGGTCAGGAACAGGGCCTCCTCGACGGCGGTGTTGCCGCCGCCCACCACCACGACCTCCTTGCCGCGGTAGAAGAAGCCGTCGCAGGTCGCGCAGGCCGAGACGCCGAAGCCCTGGAAGCGCTGCTCGCTCTCCAGGCCCAGCCAGCGGGCCTGGGCGCCGGTGGCGATGATCAGGGTCTCGGCCAGCCAGACCTGGCCGCTGTCGCAGGTCAGGCGGAAGGGCCGGACGGAGAGATCGGCGCTGAGCACGATGTCGTTGATGATCTCCGTGCCGACATGCTCGGCCTGTGCCTGCATCTGCTCCATCAGCCACGGCCCCTGGATCACGTCTGCAAAGCCGGGATAGTTCTCCACGTCCGCCGTGATGGTGAGCTGCCCGCCGGGCTGCAGGCCCTGGATCAGGACCGGCTTCAGGAGGGCGCGGGCGGCGTAGATGGCGGCCGTGTAACCGGCCGGACCGGAGCCTACGATCAGGCAGCGGACGGAGCGGGGCGTGGAGTCAGACATGGGACCCCTTTAGGCCAGATTCAGGCCGCGCGCGACTCTGTCGCGGGGGGCTGGACCCGCGCAGGCGCAGGCGCAATGCTGAACGTCTCCATGTCCCGCCTGAAGGGCCTCCGATGCCGATCCCAAGGACCGCCGCCGCTCTCCTCCTCGCCCTCTGCCTGTCCGCCTGCGCCGGGGTGCAACCAGACGCCCCGCCAACCCTCGCCGGCGACTGGCGCGTCGAGGACCTGGATGGCCGGGGCGTCCCCGACCGGGTTCCCTTCTCCGTGACCTTCACCGAGGGTCGCGTCTCCGCCTCGGCGGGCTGCAACCGGCTGGCCGGCGCCTTCGAGCAGGACGGAGGCCGGGTCCGGATCGGTCCCCTGGCCTCCACGCGGATGGCCTGTCCGCCGGGCCTGGAAGAACCGGAGCGCCAACTCGCGGCCTCGCTTGCGGCGGTCAACACCGTCGCCCGGGCGGGGGAGGACGCGGTGATCCTGTCCGGCCCCGGCGGCGCCCGCCTGACCCTCCGGCCCGCGGACGCCTTGGCGATGGCGCCCGGCGACCTTTCCCTGCGCTGCGGCGACCAGGACGCGCAGGTGCGTTTCTCGGCGACGGAGGCCCGGGTCCTGCTCCCGGATGGCGCGGTCGAGGTCCTGCCGAGGCTGAACGCCCAGGGCGTCGACCCCGAGGCCCCCCGGGTGTTCGGCAACGGCCGGATGACCTTCGTCCAGGAAATCGAGGGCGGCAGGGCCGTCACCTTCGCCCGCGGGCGGATGGCCCCCGTTCCCTGCCAACCCCGCTGACCGCGGCGCCCCGGGCTCTCAGGCCGCTGCGTTCCGGCGGCTGATCGCCTGCAGGAGGGCCTCTGCGGCCCGTCCGGCGCCCTGGCCGTCGCAGACCCCGGCCGCCGCGGCCGATAGCTGGGCTCTTTGGACGGGGTCGGTGACCAGGCGCATGATGGTCCGGTCCAGGGCGCTGTCGAAGGCGGGATCGGCGGCGTCCACCACCAGGGCCGCGCCCCGCTCCGAAAGGGCCTGGCCGGCGCCCCTCTGGTTCTCGGCCACCACGACGATGGCGGCCGGCAGGCCGAGGGTGCAGATCTCCCAGACCGTGGATCCTGCGGCCGAGAGCACGAAGTCGGCGTCGTGCAGCAGGGTGGCCATGTCCCTGGCGTCGACGTGAAGGTTCAGCCGGCGGTCATGGGCGGCCATGCGGGACAGGGCCCTGAGGCTCGGCGCCTGTCCGCCCAGGACCACGTCGATGGCCACGTCGCCGAGGCGCGGGCGCAGGCGGTCGACCACCCGGCTGGTCACGCCCCCGACGTCGCCTAGCCCCATGGTGACCAGGACCCGCCGGACCTCGTCGCCCCGGCGGGCGAGGGACGAGGCCCGCAGGGCGGCGAAGCGGCTCCGGACGGGGGCGTACTCGGGGCCCAGCAGGAGCCGCGTGTCCCCGTCGGTCAGCAGGGTGTAGTCGAGGGGGCGGCGGTTCGGCCCGGAATCCAGCACCACGTCCGCGCCGAGGGGCCGGTCCGCCAGGTCGTCGATGACCAGGCAGGCGCGACCGCCCGCCAGGGCTTCATGGTCAGGCCGGGCCAGTCGGTAGTGATCGAAGACCAGGGCGTCGAAGCCCTGTCCGGCCAGGGCTGCGGCGAGGGCCGGCCGGTCAGTCCCGGCGGCCTCGATGCGCGACATGGCCGGCGCGAAGGTCTCCATCAGGGGTTCGGCCTGGGGCGTGGCCAGGAAGGCGCAGGCGGCGCCGCGCACGCTGAGCGCCTCGGCCAGGGTCAGGCTGCGCATCAGATGCCCGCCGCCGGCTTCGGGGCCGGCGTCGGCGATGAACAGCACGCGCGGCGTCTCGGGAATCATGATGCGGGAAGGGAAGCGCGAAATGGCGGCTTCGGGAAGGGCGCGATCACGGCAGGCGCCCCTTCAGCTGCTCCAGGATGGCTTCGGCGGCCCGTTGCGTCTCGTCCAGGGGCTGGGCGTCGAACAGGTCCAGCCGGCCCTCGAAGGCCCGCGCCGCGCCCCGGGCGACCAGGTCCGCCTTCAGCCGCGTGAACTTGGCCGACCCGCCGTCCATGGGCAGGACGAGGACCGGCCGGCCGGTGGCGGCGGCCTCGGTCGCCATGTTGGCGCTGTCCTCGGTGACGAGGACGACGTCGGCGGCGGCCAGCATGCCGAAATAGGGGTTCTCGCCCTGGCCGTCCCAGATGAAGCCCGGCAGGTCCGAGAGGGCCTCCGTCAGGAGGCGTCGGGCGGAGTCCGGCGTCCGCCGGGAGAAGGTGGTCATCAGCGACCCCCCGGCCTCGGTCACCGCCCGGCGCAGGTCCGCCCCCAGGGCGCGGGCGCGGGCGTCGGTAAGGTCGTGGGCCTTGGAGCGACCGCCCACCAGCAGGGCGGCCCGGGGACGGGGAAGGGGATCGGTGAGGGCCGCAAACCGGGATCCCGCCTCGGCCAGGCGCCCGGGCGTGACGCGGTGCGGCGATCCGGTGATCGACAGGACATTCGGGCCCGAGATCCCGTCATGGCGGGGGGCGACGATCAGGTCGAAGGCGCCGCGGGGCGCGCGGGGGTTCTGGACCTGGACCACCAGGGTGCGCCCCTGCGACCAGCGCTTCATGCGCAGCGACAGGGGCAGGGTGGCCCGGCCGGCGGCGATCCAGACGTCGGGCCAGGGCGGGCCGATGTCCGACCCTTCGACCAGGGCCGACAGGGGCAGGGGGTTGAGGAACCAGGGAAGCCGGCCGATGCGGCCCTTCCAGCGGACGGTCCGGGTGCTGACCGTGGAGGGCGTCAGCCGGGCGACGGCCTCTGCAAGGCCAAGGGCCGGCCCGGCGTTCCCGGCCTTGTCATCGGACACGGCCCAGATGGAGAGGGGACGGGCCAAGAGCCTGCAGGCCCTAGATCCACTCCACCTTGACGATCTCGTAGGCCTTGACGCCCCCGGGCGTGTTGACCTCGACGACGTCCCCGGTCTCCTTGCCGATCATGGCCCGGGCGATGGGCGAGGTGATGGAGATCTTGCCCGCCCGCACGTCGGCCTCATGTTCGCCGACGATCTGGTAGCGGGCCTCGTCCTCGGTGTCCTCGTCCACAACCGAAACGGTGGCCCCGAACTTGACCTGCTTGCCGGAGAGCTTCGACACGTCGATCACCTGGGCCCGCGCCATGCGGTCCTCGATGTCGGCGATCTGCCCCTCGATCCAGCCCTGCCGCTCCTTGGCGGCGTGGTACTCGGCGTTCTCGGACAGGTCGCCGTGCGCGCGCGCCTCTGCGATGGCGGCGATCACGGAGGGTCGCTCGATCGTCTTGAGACGCTTCAGGTCTTCGTCGAGGGCGTGATAGCCCTCGGCGGTCATCGGGACTTTTTCCATTACAGGGTGGTCTCGGGTCTGCGCTGGGGACGTGAATCTCACCGCGGGCGCACGCGTCCGTGGGGGGAAAAGGATAGGTCCCGCCGGCGCAGAACTCAAGTGTGCAATGCAGCAAAAGCCTGGAGTCAGGTCTGGGGTTCGGCCGGAACCTTCGCAGGCGCCGCAGGCGGAGGGGGCGGGGAGGCCGGATTTGCGCCCTCGGGGACCCCCCCGGGCGGGGGTCCGGGGACCTCTTCCGGCTGCGGAGTCGGCGGCGGGGCGGGCGGTTGCGGCCCCGCGGGAATGGGCGTGGCGGGCAGTCGCTTCACCGCGGTGGCCATGACATTGCGCCAGACCTCGGCCGGCAGGGAGCCTCCGGTCACCCCCTTCATGGGTCGGTTGTCGTCCCGTCCCATCCAGACCACGGTGACGACGCCGCCCGTGTAACCGGCGAACCAGGCGTCCTGGTAGGACGAGGTGGTGCCGGTCTTGCCCGCCAGGTCGCGACCGGGAAGGGCGGCGCGGGTCCCGGTGCCGGAGACCAGCACCTGGCGCATCATCCGGTTGAGGTCCGAGAGGGCGGGGTTGGTGATCACCTGCTTCGCCGGAGGCGGCGCGGGCCGGGTCCAGACGACCTTCCCGCCGGCGGTGCGGATCCGCGAGACGCCCCAGGCTTCGACCAGGCGCCCGCCGCTGGCGAAGGCGCCGTAGGACTCGGCCATGTCCATCGGGGTCACCACGCCGGCGCCCAGGGCCATGGCGGGGGTGGTGGGGATGGGGGTGGAGATCCCCAGCCGGCGGGCCGTGTCCGCCACCCGGACCCGCCCCACCTCGTCGGCCAGCTTGACGGCGACGGTGTTCACCGAGCGGGCGAGGGCGGTCTCAAGGGTCA
>CAIMLY010000111.1 GCA_903842425.1 uncultured Alphaproteobacteria bacterium
CGATGATGCAGTTGTCCGCCTTGTCGCGGACGACCTCCATCTCGTACTCCTTCCAGCCCAGGACGCTCTCCTCGATCAGCACCTCGGTGGTGGGCGACAGGTCGAGGCCGCGTTCGACGATTTCCCGGAATTCCTCGACATTGTAGGCGATGCCCCCGCCGGTGCCGGCCAGGGTGAAGGACGGGCGAATGATGGCGGGCAGGCCGACGAAGGCCAGGCCCTCCATGGCCTCTTCGAGGGTATGGGCGGCCTTGGACTTCGGGCTTTCGAGGCCCAGCTTGTCCATGGCGTCGCGGAATTTCTGGCGGTCCTCGGCCTTGTCGATCACCTCGGCCTTGGCCCCGATCATCTCGACGCCGTAGCGCGCCAGGACGCCGCGGCTCTCGAGGGCCAGGGCGGTGTTGAGGGCCGTCTGGCCGCCCATGGTCGGAAGGAGGGCGTCGGGTCGCTCGGCGGCGATGATCTTCTCGACCATTTCCGGGGTGATGGGCTCGACATAGGTCGCGTCCGCCACGTCCGGGTCGGTCATGATGGTGGCGGGGTTGGAATTGACCAGGATGATCCGGTAGCCCTCGGCCCTCAGGGCCTTGCACGCCTGGACCCCTGAATAGTCGAACTCGCAGGCCTGGCCGATGACGATGGGCCCGGCGCCGATGATCAGGATCGAGGAGATGTCGGTGCGTTTGGGCATGGAAACACTCGCGCGCAGGGCCAGCGCGCGCGCCTGCGCGCTGCGTCCCGGCCGGATTGAAGGCTAAGGCGCCCGTTTAGAGGGGGACTCGGACAGGCGCAAGCATCGATCCCCGCGGCGGCTCCGGCCCAGGGTTCCGCCCACAGAAAAACGGGCCGGCGTCGCCGCCGGCCCGTTCAGAAGCATCCCTTTCGGGGCGAAGTCAGACGGTCAGGTTGCCCGCAGACATCTTGCCGCTGCGCTTGTCGCGCTCGAGTTCGTAGGTGACCTTCTGCCCTTCGTTGAGGGAGCGGAGGCCCGCACGCTCAACGGCGGAGATGTGCACGAACACGTCGGGGCCGCCCTCGTCAGGTTGAATGAAGCCGTAGCCCTTGGTTCCATTGAACCACTTCACGGTGCCGGTAGCCATATTGATCGATCGTCCTTGATAGATAGGCCCGCAGCCCCGGAGTTGGGGCGCGCGGGATCAAAAATCGAAGGAGGTCGGTAGCAGGCCCGCTGCGTCAGAAGAAGCGTCGAAAAAGCAGCCGAACCTACGAGATTTGACGCCACAGTATGACGTAAGTCCACCGCGGTGGCAAGCGACCCGGGATTCGCCTAGGCGCGGGCGGCGTCCATGAGGCCGGCGAACCTCTCGAAGAGGTACAGTGAGTCCGTCGGCCCGGGCGACGCCTCGGGGTGGTGCTGGACCGAGAACACCGGCCGGCCAGCCAGGGCGATGCCGGCGTTGGTTCCGTCGAAGAGGGAGACGTGGGTCTCCTCCACCCCCTCGGGCAGGCTCTCGCGGCTGACCGTGAAGCCATGGTTCATCGAGACGATCTCGACCTTGCCGGTGGTCAGGTCCTTCACCGGATGGTTGGCGCCATGGTGGCCCTGCTCCATCGTCTCGGTGCGCGCGCCGAGGGCCAGGGCCAGCATCTGGTGACCGAGGCAGATGCCGAAGACCGGCGTGCCGGACGCCACCAGCTTGCGGATCTCCGGGACGGCGTAGACGCCCGTGGCCGCGGGGTCGCCTGGCCCGTTGGACAGCATCACGCCGTCCGGCCGGTGGGCGAGGATCTCCTCGGCGGAGGTTGACGCCGGAACCACGGTGACGCGGGCTCCGCAGGAGGCGAGGGCGCGCAGGATGTTCCGCTTCACCCCGAAGTCCATGACCACGACATGGTAGCGGTCCTGGACGGGCCGGGAATACCCCTCGGGCCAGCCATAGAGCCCCTCTTCCCAGGTGAAGGCCTGGCGGCAGGTCGCGTCCCGGGCGAGGTCGAGGCCCACCAGGCCGGGCCAGGCGGCGGCCTGGCGGCGCAGGGCGTCCAGGTCGAAGCGGCCTTCGGGGTCATGGGCGATGACGGCGTGGGGCATGCCCTGCTCGCGGATGCGGCGGGTGAGGGCCCGGGTGTCCACCCCGGACAGGCCGACGACGCCGCGACGGGCCATCCAGGCGCCGAGGTCGGCCTCCGAGCGCCAGTTGGCCGGCGGTGTCGGGGCGTCGCGGAAGATGGCGCCCCGGGCGGCGGTGGCGGAGTCGCCGGCGACCTGCTCGACGTCCTCGGTATTGACCCCGACATTGCCCACGTGGGGGAAGGTGAAGGCGACGACCTGGGCCATGTAGGAGGGATCGGTGAGGATCTCCTGGTAGCCCGTCATGGCGGTGTTGAAGCAGACCTCGCCCACCGCCGAGCCGGTCGCGCCGCAGCCGACCCCCTGGAGGACGGTTCCGTCCGCCAGGACCAGGACGCCCGTGACGCCGGGGAGGAGTTCGCTCATGGCAGGCCGCTCCAGGGGCAGGGGTGGGGGCTCGCAAAAAGGCGGGCGAGGATGCATCCTGCCCGCCCTTCGGCCGTTCCGGGTCTGGTAATGACTCGCGGCGGACCGGTCAATGCGCCGCGCCGGCCGCAGCCTCCGGGAGAGCCCATGTCCGAGTCCGTCTTCATCGATCCCGACCGCAACGCCTGGGCGATCTTCAGGGGCCTGCCCCCCGGCGCGCCCATCCACATGCTGAACCTTGTCCGGCTGCGCGACCGCGCCGACTATCCCGAGGGCCATGAGGACCATGGCCGCAACCTGTCGGGCCTCGACGCCTACCGCGCCTATGGCCGCACCACCGCCCACATCCTCGCCCGGGTCGGCGGGCGCCAGGTCTGGTCAGGCCGGCCGGAGGTCACGGTCACCGGGCCGCAGTCCGAGGCCTGGGACCTGGCCTTCATCGCAGAGTATCCCTCCACCCAGGCCTTCATCGACATGGTCCGCGACCCGGAGTACCGGGTCTTCGTGGCCCACCGCACCGCGGGCGTCGCGGACTCCCGGCTGGTCTGCATGTCGCCCCAGGCGCCCGGCGAGGGCTTCGGAGAGTAGCCCGGGCCCCATGAAGCGCATCACCACGGTCGGCCTCGATGCCGACGACACCCTCTGGCACAACGAGACCCTGTTCCGCCTGACCCAGGATCGGTTCTGCGACCTGTTGTCCGACCGGGCCGACCCGGCGGTCCTGATGACCCGCCTCGCCGAGGTCGAGTCCCGGAACCTGCGGCTCTACGGCTACGGCGTGAAGGGCTTCACCCTGTCGATGATCGAGACGGCCATGGACCTGACCCACGGCGAGGCGCCCGCCTCGGTGGTGCGCGAGATCCTGGCCGCCGGCCGCGAGATGCTGAACGAACCGGTGGAGCCCCTGCCCGGGGTGGAAGCGGCCCTGGCGGCCCTGTCGGCCGACTATCGCCTGGTCCTGGTGACCAAGGGCGACCTCCTGCACCAGGAGCAGAAGCTGGCGGCCTCTGGTCTGGGCGACCTGTTCGTCGCCGTCGAGATCGTCAGCGAGAAGACCGCCTCGACCTATTCCGCCGTCTTCGACCGCCATGGCTCGGGGCCCGGACGGGCAGTCATGTGCGGCAACTCGGTCCGGTCCGACATCCTGCCGGCGCTGGAGGCCGGGTCCTACGCCGCGCACGTCCCCTATCCCATGACCTGGGCGCACGAGCACGCTGACCCGCCCCTCGGCCATCCCCGCTTCGCCGAGCTGGCGACCCTCCGAGACCTGCCGGCCTGGGTTGCGGGTCTGGGCTAGGACGGCGCCTCAGCGGACCCCCTTCCCCTGATGGGGAGGAACCAGGGCGCTCAATTGCTCCCCCAAGGGGGAACTCCCGGCGAAGCCGGGTGAGGGGGTCAATCCCCGGCGCCGCTGCGCCGCTCCGCGCCGGGGCTGTGCGAGAGACCGGGGCCGGTCTATCCTTTCCACGTGCGGTTCGACGAAGCCTTCCTCGACGAGATCAAGTCACGCCTCCGGCCCTCGGACGTCATCGGCCGGACCGTGAAGCTGCAGAAGCGCGGCCGCGAGTTTGTCGGCCTGTCGCCCTTCACCAAGGAGAAGACCCCGTCCTTCTACGTGAATGACGACAAGGGCCAGTTCTTCGACTTCTCCTCGGGCAAGACCGGAGACCTGATCGCCTTCCTGCAGGAGAGCGAGCGCCTGTCCTTCGTCGAGGCGGTCGAGCGGCTGGCCGCCGAGGCGGGGCTGTCCCTGCCGGCGCCCGACCCGAGGGCCGCAGAGACCGAGCGGAAGCGGCAGGGCCTGACCGACTGGACGGAGCTGGCGGCCCAGTGGTTCACCCGCATGCTGGGCGGGCCCCAGGGCGCCGGTGCGCGGGCCTACCTGGAGCGGCGCGGCCTGCCGGCGACGGAGTGGGAACGGTTCCGCCTTGGCTTCGCCCCCGCCTCACGCACCGGTCTGAAGGACTATCTCGTCACCAAGGGCGCCCGCCCCGCCGAACTGGTGGAGGCCGGCCTCCTCATCGCGCCCGAGGATGGCGGGGCGCCCTATGACCGGTTCCGCGACCGGATCATCTTCCCGATCGTCGAGGGGCGCGGGCGCATCGTCTCCTTCGGCGGCCGGGCCATGGATCCTGAGGCCCGGGCCAAGTACCTGAACGGCCCGGAGACCGAGATCTTCCACAAGGGACGAATTCTCTACGGCCTGCCCGAGGCCCGGCGGCTGCTGGCCGCGGCCCCGCCCGACGCCGCGCCGCCCCTTGTGGTGGTCGAGGGCTACATGGACGTCATCGCCTGCCAGAGGGCGGGCATCGCGGCGGTCGCCCCCCTGGGTACAGCCCTCACCGAGGAGCAGATGGAGTTGCTCTGGCGGCGGCATGCCGAGCCCACCCTCTGCTTCGATGGAGACCGCGCCGGCCGGCAGGCGGCCTTCCGGGCCATGGACCGGGCCCTGCCGCTCCTGACCCCCGGGCGCAGCTTCCGCTACAGCGTGGTGGAGGGCGGCAAGGACCCCGACGACGTCCTGCGGGAGCAGGGGGCCGCGGCCCTGAGGAGCCAGCTCTCCCGGACCACCGGGTTCTCGGAGATGCTGTTTCGCCGGGAGCTGGAGGCCGAGCCCCTCGACACGCCCGAGCGGCGGGCGGGGCTGAAGGCGCGCCTGAGGGCCGCCGCCGGGCGGATCGCCGACCGGGACCTGCAGTCGGCCTACCGCGATGATCTCCTCGCCCGGTTCGAGGCGGCCCTGCCCGCCCGCCCGCCGGCGGGTGCGGGGGGCGCGGAATACCGCCGGCGGGGCGGGGGGCCCGGGCGCGCCTGGATCGACCCGGCGCCCACGCCCCTGGGCCGAAGCGCCGCCCGGCGGCTGGCCGCCGCCCTCGACCTTGCCGCCGCCGCCCTGATGAAGCGCGCCCTGGCCGATCCGGCCTGCCTCGATGACGGGCTGGAGTCCCCCTTCGCCGCCGGTGGTTTCGGCGAACCGGCCCTGGCGGGATTGGCCAAGGAAATCATCCGGCTGCGGCTGGAGTCTGAACATCTTGACTCACAGGGTCTCGCACGCCATCTGGCAGGTGGAGATTTTGAAGCTCTTCTGACAGACATCGACCGGGCCGCTGCGAAATCGGGCGCGCCCTTCCTGAAACCGGATGTCTCCCTCGAGGACGCAAGATCGCAGTGGTCGCAGGCCTTCGCCCGCCTTTCCCGGCTGGCGGCCCTCGATGAAGCGTTGTCCACCGCCAAGGGTGACCTTGGCGGCGCCTTGTCCATGGACGCCTTCTCGAGGTTGAAGGGCGAACGCGACCGCCTGCGGCGACAAATCCGAACCTGGCAGGACGAACCCTGACGAAGGCGCCCACGCGCCGGACCCAATCGAGCTTCGGACCCGGCGTCGCCGGATCCGGAATGCGGAGACCTTGATGAGCACCACCCCCGCCGAGACCGAAGTCGCCGAGACCCCCTCCAGCGACGGCCCGCTGCTCGATCTCACCGACGCCGGCGTCAAGAAGTTCATCAAGCAGGCCAAGGCCCGCGGCTACGTCACCATGGACGAGCTGAACAAGGTCCTGCCGTCCGAGGAGGTCACCTCCGAGGCGATCGAGGACACCCTGGCCATGCTGTCCGAGATGGGCGTCAACGTGGTCGAGGCCGAGGAGGACGCCGAGGGCGGCGAGGTGGCGGTCCGCGAGGA
>CAIMLY010000112.1 GCA_903842425.1 uncultured Alphaproteobacteria bacterium
GTCTCTTCATAGACCTCAGGCCGGAAGCCGAGGACCCTCCGCTCGCCCAGGTCCAGCAGGGGCCGCTTGATCATGGACGGCTGGGCCAGCATCAGGGCGATGGCGCGGCCGGCGTCGAGACCCGTCCGGTCCGCCTCGGGCAGCTTGCGGAAGGTGGTCCCGGCCCGGTTCAGCACCCGCTCCCAGCCGAACTCCTCCACCCACGTTGCGAGACGCCCGGCCTCAATCCCCGAGGCCTTGTAGTCGTGGAAGACGTAGTCGCGACCGTGGGCGGCCAGCCAGGCGCGGGCCTTGGCCACAGTGTCGCAGGCCTTGATGCCATAGAGGGTCGGGGTCATGGGCGCGTCTCAGGACAGGGTCACGAAGGTCTCGGACTCGATCATCCACTGACCCGTGACACGGCGCCAGACTGCGAGGTAGGCCCCCGACTGCGGTGGGGCGTCCTTCCAGGCGGCGGTCCAGCGGCCAGGCTCGGCGGCCCGATCTCCCGCCGCATCCACCTCGATACGCTCGGGCGTACGGACATAGCCGCCGAAGCCCGGGGCCGCGAACTGGCCGGCGTAGGCGGCGAGGATGGCGTCCCGCCCGGTGATGACCGAGCCGTCGCCGGCGATCACCACCGCCGCCGGCAGGAAGACCGGCCCCAGGCGCGCGGCCTCCCGCCCGGCGATGAACCGGTTGGTCAACCGCCGGCGGGCGCGGATGGCGTCCTCGGGGGGGATCACGACCCGAAGGGCTCCACGACGACCGTGCCGGCCTTGGTCCCGGACTCCACCTGCTCATGGGCGGCGGCGCAGTCCTTCAGGGCGTGTCGGCCGGCGACCGGCAGGATCCGGGCGCCCGTGGAGATCCACTGCAGGATGTCCGCCTGGGCCCGGCGGCGGGCCTCATGCGGGCTGACCGGCAGGTAGATGCCGTGGACATTGAGGTTGAGGCGCATCAGCTCCCCGGCCGGGACCTTAGGCGAGGGCTCGCCCTTCGTTGCGTAGAAGGCCACCGACCCGTTGCCCTTCACGCAGGCCAGGGTCGTGGCGAGGTTGCCGCCGAAGTCGACGTCGACCACGTGGTCCACCCCGGCGCCGCCGGTGAAATCCCGGACCCGGCCGGCGACGTCGTCGAGGCGGTAGTTGACGACCATGTCGGCGCCGGCCTCCCGCGCCCGGGCGGCCTTGGCCTCGCTGCTGGCCGTGGCGATGACCGTTGCGCCCGCCCATTTCGCCAGCTGGACGGCGTAGAGCCCCACCGCGCCGGCGCCCCCGGTGACCAGGACCGTCCGGCCCTGCACCGGTCCGGCGACGAAGACGCTGCGATGCGCGGTCATGCAGGGAATGCCCAGGGTGGCGCCCTCTGCGAAGGAGACAGCGTCGGGAAGGGGCGTCACGAGGTCGGCGTCGAGCTCGATGTATTCCGCCGCCGAGCCGAAGGCCCGGCCGTTCCTCTGGCCGTTGTAGAACCAGACCCGGCGGCCCACCCAGCGGGCCGGCGTCTCGGGACCCACCGCCTCGACGACCCCGGCGCCATCGCTGTTGGGGATGATGCGGGGGTAGGCCATGGGGGCGGGACCGGCCCGCATGCCGGCGTCCGAGGGGTTCACCCCGGAGGCGTGGATGCGGATCAGCACCTGGCCCCGGCCGGGCGTCGGGGTGGGAACCTCGCCGTGCTGGAGGACCTCGCGGGCGGGGCCGGTGCGCTCGTACCAGACGGCCTTCATTGTGTGCGGGCTCACCAGGCCGGATCGATGGGTGTGACGGGCGCCAGGCGGGTCTCGATCACCTCTGCGGCGTCGAGGCAGGCGAAGTCGTCCATGCGCCGGCCGCCGACCAGGACGCCGACCGGGGCGCCAGTCTCCGGGTCCAAGCCCGCCGGGACGGCCGCTGAGGGCAGGCCCAGATAGTTGGCCACAACGACCGGTCGCATCAGGGACAGGACCTCCAGGGTCGAGGCCTCGTCGCGGACGTCAAATCCGTGGGTAAAGGGCGGGGTCGACCAGGTGGGCGTCAGCAGAAGGGGGTGCGCCTCCATGAAGACGGCCCAGTCCCGGGCCAGGCCGTCCCGGGCGGTCATCAGGTGGGACAGGGCTGCGGCGTCCCGGAGGGGCGGGCTGTGGGCGAAGGCGGTATCGACGAAGGTCAGGCCCTCGGCGCCCATGATGGGCCGCATCTGGTCCATGACGGCGGCGAGGTCCGTTCCCAGCAAGGTCAGCCAGTCGGCGACCACCTGCTCGTACCGGGGCGGGCAGGCCTCCACGACGTCGTAGCCGGCGTCGGCCAAGGCGTCAGCGGCGCGTCGGGTCGCGGCCTCGACCGCAGGGTGGGTGTTTCCGCCGGGCGGGGCGGCGACGAAGGCGACCCTGCAGGGGGCGGCGGGACGGCGCGGCGGCGGGTCCAGGGACCAGGGGTCTCTCGGATGGGCGCCCGCGAGGATCTCCAGCCCAAGCCGGACATCGCTGACCCGGCGGGCCATGGGCCCCTGCACCGCCATGGCCTGGAAGGAGAGCGAGCGGTCTGCGCCCGGGATCGTCTGGGCGTCAGGGATGAGGCCCGCCGTGGGCCGGATCGAGGCGATGGCGCAGGCGTGAGCGGGATTTCGCAGGGAGCCGCCGATGTCGTTGCCGAGGCCCAATGGGCTCATGCCGGAGGCCAGGGCGGACCCCTCCCCGCCGCTGGAGCCGCCCGCCGTCAGCGACTGTCCCCAAGGGTTGCGCGTCAGCCCGTGGAGGCTCGAGTCCGTATGGATGCGCAGGCCCATGTCCGGCAGGTTGGTGCGGCCGATGGGGATGGCGCCGGCGGCGCGCATGCGCTCGACCACGGGGGCGTCCACCAGAGCCGGGATCCCGGCGAAGGCGGGTAGGCCGTTGGTGGTCGGCAGGCCCGCCATGTCGATGTTCTCCTTCACGGTGATCGGGACCCCGTGGAGGCGGCCTAGGGCGGCCCCGGCCTTCACCCGGCGGTCGGCCTCGGCGGCGCCCGCCCGGGCTTCGTCGGCCAGCACACGGACTACGGCGTTGAGCCGGGGATTGACCTCGGCGATGCGCGACAGGTGGGCGTCGACCACCTCTGCCGAAGAGACTTCGCCCCTGGCGATCAGGCCCGCCAGTTCACCCGCCGTCCGGCGCCACAACTCGGTCATTGCGACCTCCCTTCCCTTGTTCCTCGAGCCTAGCGGAGGCCGGACAGCCTTGCGAGCCCCGGGACTCCGCCTGCGGTCTGGCGTCGCCGGGGACAAGTGGTGTTATGATCGCCAGGCGGCCGCCCAAGACGGCCCGAGACTGGGAGGGAAGCCCGATGCCCAAGCGTCTGCTGATCGCCAACCGCGGCGAGATCGCCATCCGGATCGCCCGCACCGCCGCCGACATGGGCGTCGGGACGGTGGCGGTCTTTGCAGATGACGACGCCGCCTCGCTCCACGTCCGGGTCGCCGACGAGGCGATCGGCCTGGGGCGAACCGGCGTGCCGGCCTACCTCGACATCGCGGGCATGATCGCCGCCGCCCGGTCGACGGGCTGCGACGCCATCCACCCGGGCTATGGCTTCCTGAGCGAGAACGCCGAGTTCGCACGCGCCTGCGAGGCCGCCAGCCTGACCTTCGTCGGCCCCCGGCCCGAGAGCCTGCGCCTGTTCGGCGACAAGGCCGCCGCCCGCGCCCTGGCGGAGTCCTGCGGGATTCCGCTCCTGTCCGGGATCAGCCGGCCGGTCACCCTGGAGGAGGCTCAGGCCTTCCTGGCGTCGCTGGGGGCCGGCGGCGCGGTGATGCTGAAGGCGGTGGCCGGCGGCGGCGGGCGGGGCATGCGCCCGGTCAGCGACCCTGCAGAACTCCCCGCCGCCTTCGAGCGCGCGACCTCGGAGGCCACGACCGCCTTCGGCTCCGGCGACCTCTATGTCGAGGAGCTGATGCCCCGGGCCCGTCACCTGGAGGTCCAGGTGCTGGGTGACGGCGAAGGCGGGGTCATCCACCTCTGGGACCGGGAGTGCTCGCTCCAGCGCCAGCGCCAGAAGGTCATCGAGATCGCTCCCGCCTTCGGCCTGCCGGAGACCCTGCGCCAGGAGATGCTCGCCGCGGCGGTCGCCCTCGGCCAGGCCGCCGGATACCGGGGCCTCGGCACCATCGAGTTCCTGGTGGACGCCCGGCCCGGCGCAGCGCCCCGCTTCGCCTTCATCGAGGCCAACGCCCGGCTCCAGGTGGAGCACACGGTGACCGAGATGGTCCTCGGCCTGGACCTGGTCGAGCTCCAGCTGCGTGTCGCCGACGGCGCCCGGCTGGCGGACCTGGGACTTGCGGACGGGCCGCCGGCGCCGCAGGGCGCAGCGATCCAGGCCCGGGTCAACCTCGAGACCATGACCGCCGATGGCGGCTCGCGGCCGTCCGGCGGCGTGCTGGCCGCCTACGACCCACCCTCGGGTCCGGGGGTGCGCGTCGACGGCTACGGCTATGCCGGCTACGCCACCTCGGCGCGCTACGACTCCCTGCTGGCCAAGGTCATCACCCACGCCCGCGACCTGCCGGCCGCCGCCGCCCGGTCCCGGCGCGCCCTGTCCGAGTTCAAGGTCGCCGGGGCGAAGACCAACATCGGCTTCCTGCAGGCCCTGCTGGCCAGCGACGCCCTTCCCGCCGGGACCCTGCACACCCGTTACGTCGAGGAGAACGCGGCGGCCCTGCTCGCGGGCGACGAGGACCGGGCGCGCTACTTCGAGCCCGCCGGCGGGGCGGTGCGCAAGGCCGGGGCGAAGATCGACCTGGTGGACCCCCTGGCCGTGCTGTCGGTGAAGCCCGGCGAGGGCGGGACGAGCGCGGCGCCCGAAGCCGCCGCGCCCCGAGAGGCGGCCCAGGGCCCGGCCGGGACGGTCCCGGTCCTGACCCCCCTCCAGGGCCTGGTCCTCAGCGTCTCCGTCGCACCCGGGGACCTGGTGCGCGCCGGCCAGCCTGTGGCGGTCATGGAAGCCCTGAAGATGGAGCACGTCATCGCCTCGGACGTCTCCGGCGTGGTGCGGGCCGTCAGCCTCGAGGCCGGTGACACCGTCTTCGAGGACACGCCCATCCTGTTCGTCGAGCCCGGCGAGGTGGAGGGCGACTATGTGGGCGACCAGGCGCCCGATCCAGACGAGATCCGGCCGGACCTCGCCGAGGTCCAGCGCCTGCACTTCCTGGCCAGCGACGCGGGGCGGCCCCAGGCGGTGGAGCGGCGGCGAGCCCACAACCGGCGCACGGCGCGCGAGAACGTCGCCGACCTCTGCGACCCGGACAGCTTCATCGAGTACGGCCCCCTGGTCACCTCTGGCCGCATGCGCTCCGACACCCCCGAGGTGCTTGAGGAACGCCTTGTGCGCACCTCGGCCGACGGCATGGTCATCGGGGTCGGGCAGGTCAACGGCGACCTGTTCGGGCCGGAAGCCGCCCGCTGCGCCGTCGTGGCCTACGACTACACGGTCCTGGCCGGGACCCAGGGGACCAAGAGCCACCAGAAGACCGACCGCATGCTGCGCGTGGCCCAGCACAGCAAGCTGCCGGTGGTGCTCTTCTCCGAGGGCGGCGGCGGCCGGACCGGCGGCGGGTCGGGCCCGCCCATCGGTTCCACCGGCGTGACCTCCCTCGGCGGACTGTCGACCCGCACCTGGCGCGAACTCGGCAAGCTGTCCGGCCTGGTTCCCATCGTCGGGGTGAACTCGGGCTACTGCTTCGCCGGCAATGTCGTCCTGCTGGGCGCCTGCGACGTCATCATCGCGACCAAGGACTCCTCGATGGGGATCGGCGGGCCGGCCATGATCGAGGGCGGCGGCCTGGGCGCTTACTCGCCCGACGAGGTGGGCCCGGTCAGCATCCAGGAGCCCAACGGGGTCATCGACCTTCTGGCCGAGGACGAGGCCGATGCGGTCGCCCTGGCCAAGACCTACCTGTCCTATTTCCAGGGACCGCTCGCCAGCTGGACCGCCCACGACCAGCGGCCGCTGCGGCACATCGTCCCGGAGAACCGCCGGGCGGTCTACGACATCCGCAAGGTCATCGAGACCCTGGCCGATGTCGGCTCCATGCTGGAGCTGAGGCCGCGCTGGGCGACCTCCATGATCACCGCCCTGATCCGCATCGAGGGGCGGACCGTCGGGGTGATCGCCAACAACTGCAACTCCACCTCCGGGGGCGCCATCGAGAGCGTAGGGGCGGACAAGGCCAGCCGGTTCATGCAGCTGTGCGACGCCTTCGACATCCCCCTCCTGTCCCTGATCGACACCCCCGGGAACATGGTGGGGCCCGAGGCCGAGAAAACCGCCCTGATCCGGCACTGCGCCCGGATGTACGTGGCGGGCGCCAACATCACGACCCCGGTCTTCAATGTCGTCCTGCGCAAGGCCTATGGCCTGGGGGCCATCGCCATGGCCGCGGGCAGCTTCGACGAGACCTTCTTCTCCGTGGCCTGGCCGACGGGCGAGTTCGCGGGCATGGGCCTGGAGGGCCAGATCAAGCTGGGCCGCCGCGGCGAACTGCAGGCGATCGAGGACATCCCGGCCCGCCGGGCCCTCTACGACAAGTGGGTGGCCGAGGCCTACAGCTGGGCGCGGGCAGTGAACGCCGGCACGGTCTTCGAGGTGGACGACGTCATCGACCCGGCGGACTCCCGCCGCTGGCTGGCCATGGGCCTCAGGGCCAACCCCCAGCCGGCGCGGAACGGCAAGAAGCGGGCCTGGATCGACACCTGGTAAGGATCAGCGGAGGCTGGCGAGATAGGCGATGAGGTCCGCCCGTCGGGCCGGGTCCGGCTGGCCGGCGAAGGACATGTTCGTTCCCGGGACCGCCTTGCCGGGGTTGGCGATGTAGGCGTCGAGCAGGGGGGCGTCCCACCGCCGGCCCCAGGCCCTCAGGGCCGGGGAATAGCCGAACCCTTTCACCGACCCCGCCTTTCGGCCGACCACCCCGGCGAGGCTTGGCGCGGTCAGCACCTCGCCCGGCCGGGAGGAGTGGCACAGGCCGCACTGGCGGATGAACAGCACCCGGCCGGCGGCGCCGTTCCCCTCGGCGGCGGGCGCCGCTTCCGGGGTCAGCAAGACCAGGCAGGCCGTAACGGCGGCGATGGCGGCGACTGCCGTCCTGAGCATGTCCAACCTCCAATTCCGCCCTTGACGAGGGGCCATGTAACATACCGTATACTCAAACGGACCGCCTTTGTAGAGAACGAAGCTGCGGGATGGCCGGTTTGTCCGCGATCCGCCGTCGGGGGCGTTGGAGGGGAAGGCATGATCAGGCATTGGATGGGGACGCTGCTGGCGGCGCTGGCGATGGGCGCTTCCACAGCCCGGGCGGACGAGCCCATCGCGCCGGAGACCTTCACGGTCGAGACGGCGCTGAAGCCGGGCCCCAACATCTTCGTCGCGTCTCCCGGCTGGTTCGGCCCCAGTGTGATCCATGTCTTCTCGGCGTCGGACCTGTCCTACAAGGGCAACTATACGAATGGCCTGAACGGCCAGATGGCGTTCGGAGCCGGCGGAACGGTCGGCTACACCGCTTCGAACTACCCGAAGCGGATCATGCGGGGACCCATCGAGGCCGTACTGGAGCGCTTCGACGTCGCCACGCTGAAGACGACCGGGGAAGTCATCATTCCCCCCAAGTTCGCCCCCGGACAGGCCCTTCAGGGCATGATCCAGGTCAGCGCGGACGGCGAGCGGGCCTTCGTCCAGAACGCCACGCCGGCCACCTCCGTGACCGTCGTCAACCTGAAGAGCGGCAAGGTCGTCTCCGAGATCCCGACCCCCGGCTGCTGGACCATCAACCTGTCGCAGGACGGGACGCGCTTCACCACCCTCTGCGGCGACGGCCGGTTCCTGACCGTGAGACTGGGTCGGGACGGCCGGGCGACGGGCCAGGCCTACAGCGAGAAGATCTTCGACCCCGAGAAGGACCCCCTCTTCGTCCACGCCGAGCGGGTCGGGGCGGACCTGGTCTTCGTGTCCTATTCCGGCGTCTTCCACCGGGTCTCGGACGCCGGAGACACGGCCAGGCTCGTCGGCGCCTACGCCGTCGCCAAGGACCTCCCCGGCGGCTGGGCGCCCGGCGGCTACGAGCTGATGGGCTACAACGCGCCCAACGGGATCCTGTTCATCTCCATGCACCCGGGCGCGAAGGACGGCAGCCACAAGAACGGATCCACGGAGGTCTGGGCGGTGGACCTCGAGCGTCGGGCGATCGTCAGCCGGTCCGTCGCGCCGGGCCTGACGCACCTGGCCGTCAGCCAGGACAAGGCCCCGGTGATCTTCGGGGTCAACAGCCACGGCGAAGGCCTCTTCCGCTACGAGACCAATCCGGCGGCCGGGTTCGCCGCCAGGCTCACCCACCAGACGCCCCTTCGCAACGCCAGCTATCTCCTGGCGCCCTGATGACGCTCGATCGCCCCCTGGAGATGGCGGCTGCGGCCCTGGCGGCCTTTGTCGCCCTGGTCCTGGCCCGGGCCGCCCTGCACAAGGCGGCGGACCTTGTGCGGTTCGAGGGCGTGCTGGCCGACTACCGCCTTGCGCCGGAGGCCGCCCTGCCCGCCCTCCGTTGGGCGATCCCGCTGGCGGAAGCGGCCTGCGCCCTGGCCCTGGCCATCCCGGCGAGCCGGGCTGCAGGCGGCCTGGCCGCTGCGGGGCTGCTTCTCGCCTACGCGGCGGCCATGGGGATCAACCTGGCCCGGGGTCGCCGGGAGATCGACTGCGGATGCGGCGGCGCCCCCGAGCCCCTCGGCTGGGGACTCGTCCTGCGCAACCTGGCAATGGTCGCCGCCCTTGCCCCGGCCATCGGGGGGAGCGGCGCCGCCCTGGGCGCAGCCGGGATCCTCGCCGCCTGGGTTCCGGCCTTCTTCGCCCTGCTGGCCTTCGGCGCCGGGGAGCAGCTCCTCGCCAACCACGCCCGGATGGCCGGGGACCGGCGCAGCCTGCTGGCCAGCGCCTTCGGAGGCCGGCCGTGACCGTGATGGGCTTCCTTGTGGCCGGCCTCTGGGCGGCGGTCCTGGTCCTGGCCGGCCTGGTGTGGGTCATGCTCCGGCAGATCGGCGTGCTCTACGAGCGCATCTCGCCCATGGGCGCCCTGATGGACAGCGCCGGCCCTGACGTGGGCGAACCCGGCCCAGCCTTCCGGCTCGACAGCCTGACCGGCGGCGAGGTCAACATCGGCGCGGTCGGCCGATCACAGCTGGTCTTCTTCCTCTCGCCCACCTGCCCGGTGTGCAAGCAGCTGCTGCCGGTGCTGGCCAGCATCCGAAACGACGAGAAGGCCTGGCTGGACGTCATCCTGGCCAGCGACGGCGATCAGGCGCGACATGTCGACTTCATCCGCAAGGCGAAGCTGGCGGCCTTTCCCTATGTGCTCTCAGCCGATCTCGGCATGACCTACCGGATCCAGCGCCTGCCCTTCGCCGTCCTCACCGACGCCGAGGGCGTCGTCCGCGCCAAGGGCCTGGTGAACAATCGCGAGCAGCTCGAGAGCCTGTTCAACGCGCTCAAGGCGGGCGTGGCCTCCCTCCAGCAGTATGCGGCCGCCCGTGCCTGAGCCTTCGATCTTCGACCGGTCGACGGCCCGTTTCCGTCACCCTCCTTCAGGAGACTAGGACGTGTCAGACTTTCTCAGCCGCATCTTCAACAAGCTGGATGGCGCCCTGGAGTCCGGGGCCCGCGCCGCGGCTCGACGGCACGGCCGACGGAGCGCCCTGACGCGGATCGGGGGCATCCTCGTGGGAGGCGCCGCCGCCATGGCCCTGCCCTTCGACAGGGCCTACGGGGCTGCGGCCGCAGGAAAGTCGTCCGAGAGCAGTGACAAGAGCTGCGACTACTGGCGCTACTGCGCCCTCGACGGCTTCCTGTGCACGACCATGGGCGGCAGCAAGACCAGTTGCCCGGTAGGGTCAGAGGCCTCGGTGGTCACCTGGGTCGGCACCTGCCAGAACCCCGGCGACAACCGCAGCTACCTGATCTCCTACTACGACTGCTGCGGAAAGGCTCCCTATCTGGGCGCCCAGTTCTGCCTGAGGAGCGAAGGCGAGCGGCCGGGGTACAACATGGGCCTGTACAACGACATCAACTGGTGCGTGGCCAACACCAACCAGGGCTATCACTGTACGGTCGCCCTGGTGGTCGGCGTCGCCTCGTGAGGCCGGGACGCCTGCGCCGGATCGCGGGCGTCGCGGCGGCGGCCTGCCTGTCCGCCGGGGCTGCGGGATCGGCCTCGGGGGCCGATGACGCGTCCGGGTCCCGCGCGCTGGCGGGCATGTCGCCCAAGTCCCTCTATCTTCTGCGCTGCTCGGGGTGTCACCGGCCCGACGGCCAGGGCGCGATCTCGGCCGGTGTGCCTCCCTTCGCGGGCTTCATGGGTCCCCTGACCCGCGACCCCATGGGCCGGACCTACGTCACCCATGTCCCTGGCATCGCCGGATCGGGCCTGAGCAACGCCCAGGTGGCCGAAGTGCTGAACTATGTGCTTGAGGATCTCTCGGCCGAGGGTCCGGAGGGACGACGCCCCTTCTCCGAGGCCGAGGTGGCCCGCCTGAGGGCGCAGTCCATTCCGGATGTCGTCGCCTACCGCCGGGGCGTGGTCGCCCGCCTGGCGAAGCAGGGCGTGCCCGCCGTCGCCTATCCCTGGCCCTAGCCGTGGCCCCGGCCTGGCGGCCGTGAGCCGCTCCATACGACAGGTCCGGACGCATGTAAGGCCGGGACCCGCCGGCAGGCCTTGAACCGTTGGCGCTGGCGAGGTCAGGGTCATCCCGACTTCACCTCCCGGAGACCTTCATGCGCCTCGACAAGGCCACCGCCCTGCTTCACCTCGCCCGTCGCCTCGCGGGCTCTGCAGAGGGCCTGGGCCTTGAGGAGATCGCGGCTGAGTTCGGGGTCGACCGCCGGACGGCCGAGCGCATGCGCGACGCCGTCAAGGACCTGTTCCCCCAGATGGAGGAGATCCGCGAGGGCCGCGCCAAGCGGTTCCGGATTCCCCGAGGCCTGGACCCCTTCTTCGAGACGCCGTCCGTGGAGGAGCTGGCGGACCTGGCCCTGGCGGCGGAGGCGGCGCGACGCGACGGCCTGCAGGGTCGGGCCGACAACCTCGCCCGGCTGGCGGGCAAGGTGGAGGCGCGGATCCGCCCGGCGCTCCGGGTCCGCTACGCAGCCGACGTCGAGGCCCTGGCCCTTTCGGAACGGATCGCCCTGCGTCCGGGACCACGCCCCGACTGCGACCCGGAGGTCCTCCGCCAGCTGCGCCGGGCCCTCCTGGCCATGCGGCAGGTGCGTTTCGCCTATCGGACCCAGGGTGACCAGGCCGCCGTGATCCGCACGGTGGACCCCTGCGGCCTGCTGTTCGGCTCGGTCTACTACCTGGTCGCCCGCCGGACTGGCGCGCCGGAGCCGGTGCTCTGGCGGCTGGACCGGATGGGCGAGGTGGAGGTGCTGGACTCCCCTTCGGAGACGCCCGAGGGGTTCAGCATGGCTGCCTTCGCCGAACAGTCCTTCGGCGTGTTCCAGGAGCCGGTGGAGGACATCGTCCTGAGGGTCCTGCCGGCCGCTGCGGTGCGGGCGCGGGCCTACCTGTTCCATCCGACCCAGGTCCTTGAAGCCCAGCCCGACGGCGGGCTCCTCGTGCGGATGAGGGCGGGCGGCCTGCTCGAGCTGTGCTGGCATCTCTTCACCTGGCGGGGCGAGATCGAGATCGTGGGCCCGGACCGGCTGAAGGCGGTGATGGCCGAGGAGCTGGCGCGGGTCGGCGGCCCGGCGCCCGTCGCGGCCGGCCCAGGCGCCTGACGCCGGCGCTCTTGCCCCGCGCAGCGCTTGGCGCCACCAGTGGAGGCTCGGCGGCGCATGACCGCAGGGGGGGGGACCGCGGCCTCACATGAACAGCCTCCAGGCCCTTGGCCAGCAGTCCCTCTTCGCCCTCGAGATGATGGCCGTGCTCGCCAGCGCGCTCTCCGGCGTGCTGGGCGCCCTGCGCCAGCGGATGGACCTTGTGGGAATCTGCGTCTGCGGCTTCCTCGCCGCCTTTGGCGGGGGCGTGCTGCGGGACATTCTCATCGACCGTCGCCCCTTCTTCTTCGTGGAGCACCAGGGAGTGCTCCTCGCCGTCCTGGTGCTCAGCGCGGGCAGCGCCATCCTTGTCGGCCGGCGCGGGCTGGAGAGCGGCGAGCGCTGGCTGAGGCTGCCAGACGCCGTCGGCCTCGGCCTGTTCAGCGCCACGGGCGTGCACCTGTCCTGGATCGCCGGCCAACCGCCCCTGGTCGCCGTCCTGATGGGCGTCATCACCGGCAGTTTCGGCGGCGTCCTGCGGGACCTGATCTGCAACGAGATCCCCACCCTGTTCCGCGATCATCGCCCCTACGCCGTCTGCGCGGCGGCGGGCGGCGGCGTCTACGCCCTCCTGACCTGGGGCGGCGCCCCGGTGGCGGCGGCCATCGCCGCCTGCGCCCTCGTCACCACGGGGCTGAGGGTCCTCGCCCTTCAGCTCGACTGGCGCCTGCCGCCCGCTGAGCGGACCTGACGGCGACAGGGTCTGGCGACGTTCCGAAATTCCGGGACACACGACCAGAGCTGACGGATGGGACCGCTAGTCCTCTCCCAGGAGACGCCGAAGGGGCGTCGGGAGGGACCCATGAGAACCATAGTCACCGTTGCGCTGTGCGCGTCCATGCTGGCCAGTTGCGCGTCGTCGCCCGACAAGATCTCGGCGGCCTATGTCTCTCCGGTCCAGTACTCCGGGTACGACTGCGACCAGATCCGGTCTGAGCTGATGAGGGTGTCCGGCAAGGTGCGCGAGGTCGCCGGGGCCCAGAAGCAGCAGGCGAACAGTGACGCCATCGCCATGGGGGTCGGACTTGTGCTCTTCTGGCCCGCCCTGTTCTTCCTCGCCGGTGGGAACGACCGCAAGGAAGAGCTTTCCAGGCTGAAGGGCGAGTATGACGCCCTGGAACAGGCGGCGATCCAGAAGAACTGCCCCGTGGCGTCGGAGATCCGCGCCGGGCGGGGCGACTGAGGCCCTCCCGCCGGGCGCGCCGCACCGGGGGATTGAGGGGCCAGGAGAAGAGCAATGACGCGGGCAGACCCCCTGAACCTTCCGGATGACGGCCTTTACTACAATGTGGACGGCATACCGGTGACCCTTGGCCACGAGAGCCATCCGGGCTGCATGGCCTGGGATGAGCTTCCCCCCCGCCCGTTCCGGGTGGAGTCGCTGCAGCGGAACGGCTGGAGGATCACGGTCCTCGAGTTCCGGCGGCTGGTGGACGAGGCCCTGGGGCCACCGGAGACGCCGGCGGGATCCTGAAACCGCCGGCCCGGTCGGGCTGAAGACCCGGAAAACTGCAGGCCGATTCACGGCTTGTTGAGCGCAATCTTGCCTGATGGGGACCTGACCCATCCGGAACCGAAACCCTTGGCCCTGGAGAGTCGGATCGACACAGGCAGGGAGAGGCGGCGAACGGGTCCGCCCGGACCGGAGGACAGCACATGAACCAGAGGATCATCTGGATTGGCGCGGCGGTGGCCGCAGCGGCGGCGCTTGGCGGAGCCTATTTCGCCTCACCCCTGCTGGCGATGAAGTCCCTGCAGGACACGATCCGCGCAGGGGATGCAAAGCGACTGGAGACCCTGGTGGACTTCCCGGAGGTCCGCGAGAACCTGAAGTCCCAGGTGACGGCCATGATGGCCCCCAAGACGGGCGAGGACCCCAGGATGGCGGCCCTGGGCGCCATGCTGGTGGGCGGACTTGTCGAGACCATGGTGACGCCGGACGGAATCCTGA
>CAIMLY010000113.1 GCA_903842425.1 uncultured Alphaproteobacteria bacterium
GCGCTTGGTCACCGAGGCGATCTCGTCGTTGTTCAGGCCCGAGGTGTTGGTGGCCAGGATGGCGCCCGGCTTGCAGATGGCGTCCAGCTTCGTGAAGATGTCCTTCTTCACGTCCATGCGCTCGAACACCGCCTCGATGACCAGGTCCACCGGGGCCAGGTCGTTCATGTCCAGCGAGCCGGTGATCAGGGCCATGCGCTCCTCGACCTGGGCGGCGGTGATGCCGCCCCGGGAGGCCGTGCGCTCGTAGTTGCCGCGGATGACCTTCAGGCCGCGCTCCAGGGCTTCCTTCTGGACCTCGACAATGGTCACCGCGATGCCGACATTGGCGAAGTTCATCGCAATGCCGCCGCCCATGGTGCCGGCGCCGATGATGCCCACCGACTTGACCGGGATCAGGGGGGTGTCGTCCGGCACGTCCGGGATCTTCTGGGCCTGGCGCTCGGCGAAGAAGGAGTAGCGCTGGGCCGCCGACTGCGAGCCGGTCACCAGCTCGCCGAAAAGCTTGCGCTCGACGGACAGGCCTTCGTCGAAGGGCAGGTTCACGGCCGCCTCGATGCAGCGGATGTTGTACTCGGGGGCCAGGAAACCGCGGAACTTGCGGGCGTTGGCCTTGCGGAAGGCCTCGAAGATCTCGGGCTTGCCGCGGGCGGCCTCGACCTTGCTGTTGTTGTCGCGGACCTTCACCAGGGGCTTGTTCTCGGCCACGCAGCGCCGGGCGAAGGCCACGGCGGCCTCGCGCAGCTTGCCTTCCTCGGCCAGCTCGTCGACCAGGCCCATGGCGAGGGCCTCGCTGGCGGGCGCGTGACGGCCCGAGGTCATCATCTCAAGGGCCTTCTCCGGCCCGGCCACGCGGGGCAGGCGCTGGGTGCCGCCGGCGCCCGGCAGCAGGCCCAGGTTCACTTCCGGCAGGCCCAGGCGTGCGGAGGGAACCGCGACGCGGTAGTGGGCCACCAGGGCGACCTCGAGGCCGCCGCCGAGGGCGGTGCCATGGATGGCGGCGATCACCGGCTTGGGCGCGTTCTCCATCATCTCCTGGACCTCGAACAGGGAGGGCCCGCGAGAGGCCCCGCCGAACTCGGTGATGTCGGCGCCGGCGATGAAGGTCCGGCCCTCGCAGATCAGGACGATGGCCTTGGCCGCGGGGTCGGCGGTGGCGGCCTTGAAGCCCTCGAACAGGCCCTCGCGCACATTGGCCGAAAGGGCGTTCACGGGCGGCGAGTTGAGGGTGATGACGGCGACGTCGCCGTCCATCGAAAGGTCGGTCACCGGATTGATGGCGGTCATGCGTTTCCTCGCTCTGCGGTTTCCGGACCGGCCGTTCAGGAGGCTGGTTCCGGCGTCGGATTCCCCGGGCGGTTTATACGCCGCGCCAGAGACGGGCGAGTCAAAACTGAGCGGCCGGGGGCGATCGGCTTGACCGTCCCGGGCAACTGTGAGACCGCCTATCGGGATACGGACGCCCAACCGAGGCGCCGGTCGGGAAGCGCGGCGCCGGCGTTGTGGCGCGCGGGGGGAAACGGGGTGGACGCATGCGTCTGAAGGTCTTTGGCGTCTGTCTGGCGGCGGTCTGCGCCGCCCTGTCGTTCAGCGTCGCCGTTGCGGCGCCGGCGAAGATTCCCCGGACGCCGGACAAGCGGCCGGACTTCAACGGCGTCTGGCAGGTCCTCAACACCGCCAACTGGGACATCGAGCCCCACGCCGCCCGGGCCGCCCTGGCCTTCCGGCCGGGTCCCGTCGTGCCGGTCCCGGCAAAGGAGGTGGTCGCCCTGGGCGCCATCGGCGCCGTTCCGGCCGGTCCGGGCGTGGTCGAGGGCGGCGCCCTGCCCTACCGTCCCGAGGCCCTGGCCCTCCGCAACGAGAACCGGGCCGACTGGCTGAACCGCGATCCCGAAGTGAAGTGCTACCTGCCCGGCGTGCCCCGGGCCAACTACATGGCCTTCCCCCTGCAGATCATACAGGGCGGGACCGAGACCCTGATCGCCTACGAGTACGCCGGGGCGGTCCGCAACCTGGTCTTCAAGGACCCGGGCCCAGCGCCCGTGGATTCCTGGATGGGGCAGTCCGTGGCGAAGTGGGAGGGCGACACGCTCGTGGTGACCGTGACCGGCCAGAGCGACTCCACCTGGTTCGACCGCGCCGGCAACCATCACTCCGCCGGCATGACCGTGGTCGAGCGCTGGACCCTCATGGACGCGGACCACATCCGCTACGAGGCCGAGATCACCGATCCCGACACCTTCACCCGGCCCTGGAAGATGTCCATGATCCTCTACCGCCGGGTGGGCGAGGACGCCCGCCTGCAGCAGTTCAAGTGCGTCGAGTTCGTCGAGGAACTGATGTTCGGCAAGTACCGCAAGACCCCGCTTCCCTGATCCGCGCACGCCTGACGATCCTTCCGGAGACCGACCATGATCCCGAGCCCTTCCCGAGCCCTCGCCGCCCTCGCCGTCGTGGCCGGCCTGTCCATCGCCGGCGCCGCGGGCGAGGCCGACGCCCACCACGCCTTCGCCGCCGAGTTCGACGGCAACGCGCCGGTCCTGCTGCGCGGTACGGTCACCAAGGTCCAGTGGATCAACCCCCACGCCTGGGTGCACGTCGCCGTGCCGAAGGCGGGTGGCGGGACGGTGGTCTGGATGGTCGAGGGGGGCACCCCCAACACCCTGCTCCGTTCAGGCCTGACCCGGGACTCGCTCAAGCCCGGAACCGCCCTCATCGTCCGCGGCTACCAGTCGAAGGACAAGGCCTGCGCCCCCGCCTGCAAGGCGAACGGCCGGGACATCACCTTCACGGATGGCCGGCGGGTCTTCATGGGCTCCTCGGGGACGGGCGCGCCCAAGGACGGCGCCGACCCCACCGAGCGGCGCCCCTAGGGCCGGCTCCCTTCCATGCTGGATGACTTCGTAGCCTGGCTGGCCACAACGCCGGGAAGCATCGCGCTCCACGAGTCGCTGTACATGTACGCCATCGTGGAGACCACACACGTGGTCGCCATCACCCTCTTCGTGGGTACGATCGCCATGGTCGACCTGCGGGTGCTGGGCCTGGCGCTCAACCGGGTCCCGGTGTCCCAGGTGCTGAGAAGGCTCCTGCCCTGGACGGTGCTCGGATTCGTCATCCTGATCGTGACCGGGGCCCTGCTGTTCTACGCCATCCCCGAACGCACCTTCCACAGCCTCTGGTTCCGGGCGAAGATGCTGCTGCTGGTGCTGGCGGGGCTGAACGCCTGGCGGTTCCACCGCGCCTACGGCCTGTCGCCCGGGACATGGGACATGGGCCCCGCCCCGGCGCGCGCCCGACTTTCAGCTGTCGCCTCCCTGGCCCTCTGGATCGGCGTGATCTTCTTCGGCCGGTTCATCGCCTACAACTGGTTCGACTGCGACAAGCCCCAGCCGGCCTTCATCTCCGCCGTCTCGGCCTGCCGGAGTTTCACGCCGTGAACCTCTACGACCTCTGTGAGGCCATCGAGGCCACCGCCCTGTCCGCCGCCATCCGGGAGTCGCTCTGGCTGTTCCCGGTGATCGAGGCGGTCCACCTGGTGGGCCTGGCCATCCTTGGCGGCTCCCTCTTCGTGGTTGACCTGAGGCTGATGGGCGGGGGCCTGACACGGCAGTCCATCACCGAGGTGGAGCAGGGCGCCCGGGCCTGGTTCCTGGGCGCGCTGGCGGTCATGCTCTCGACGGGCGCCCTCCTCGGGATCTCCGAGGCGGTCAAGCTCTATGACCGGCCGGCCTTCTTCCTGAAGATGATCACCCTGACCCTCGGCCTGCTGCTGGTCTTCACCGTCCGGCGGGCCCTCATCGTGCGCAATCCGAGAGGCGGGCCGTTCGCGTTTGCGGTCGGCGCCCTGTCGATCTGCCTGTGGCTCACCACCGCCGTCGCCGGACGCTGGATCGGCTTCTCCTGACGCCCTGCGGGGTTCAGGCCCGGCCCAGGACTTTCGCCCGCAGCCTGCGCATGCCGCCCAGCCAGCGGTCGTAGTCCGCCGTCTTGCGCTGCATGTAGGTGCGGACGATCTCGTGCGGCAGGATCAGGAAGCTCTCCGCCTCCAGCCCCTGCACCACGGCCTCGGCCACGTCGTCCGGGCTCAGGACGCCATCGAGGTTCTGAGGCTGCTCCTGGCCGCCGCCGGCCCTCAGCATGGCCGTGTCGACACCCTGCGGGCAGAGGACCGAGACCTTGATCCCCAGGTCGCCCTGGGCGATGGCGAGGCTCTCGGCGAAGCCGATGGCGGCGTGCTTGGTGGTCGAATAGACCGCGCTGCCGATCTGCGAGAGCAGGCCCGCCGCCGAGACCGTGTTCAGGATGTAGCCCTCGCCCCGGGCGATCATGCCGGGCAGGGCGGCGCGGGCGCCATAGACATGGGCCATGACGTTCACGCCCCAGGCCCGGTTCCAGACCGCGTCCGCCGCCGAGGCGGCGTTGTCGGGGTCCGGCTCGCCGCCGCCGACGCCTGCGTTCTGGCAAAGGAGATCGATCCGTCCGTGCGCGGCCTCCACCGCCCGGACCATGGCCTCCACGGCCGCTGGGTCCGAGACATCGACGCCGTAGGAAGAGCCGCCGATCTCGGCGGCCACCTTCGCGGCGCCCTCGGCGTTGAGGTCGACCACGGCCACATGGGCCGCACCTTCCCGGGCGAAGCGCCGGCAGAGCGCGGCGCCGATTCCGTCGGCGCCGCCGGTGACGATGATGATCTTTCCCTGAACCTTCATGGGGCGGGTCTCCTAGTCATAGGCCATCAGGATTTCGTCGAGCGCCCGTTCCAGGTCGGTGACGGTCGAGCACTGGGTGAGAAGCGTGCAGAAGGGGCGGTATTCCAGGAGGCAGCTGTCGCCCGACCCCCAGTTCGTCGCCGGCTCCGGGCACAGCCAGACCAGGCGCTTGGCCTGGTCGGCGATCTGCTTGAAGACGTCCAGGCGGGGGTTCGAATAGTTCGAGCGGCCATCGCCCAGCACCAGCACGGTGGTCCGCCGGTCGATGACCTCGCCAAAGTCCCGGTCCAGCTCCAGGAAGGCCGCGCCATAGTCGGTGCCCCCCGAGCCCACCTCGTCGACGATGGCGCGCATGGCGGTCTCGAAGGGCAGGGTCTCCAGCGGCCGGCTGACATCGGCCAGGTGGGCCGAGAAGGCGAAGGTCTCCAGGTCGGTGACCTTTTCCTTCAGGGCGTGCAGGAACAGGAGCAGGAAGCGGACATACTGGGCGACCGAGCCTGAGACGTCGCAGACCGCCACGATCTTGGGCCGGTCCTTGCGCTTGATCTTCCAGACGATGTCGAAGGGCACCCCGTCGTGGCCGGCGTTGGCGCGCAGGGTGCGGCGCACGTCCAGCCGGCCCCGGTCCTTCACCTTGCGCCTCCGGGCGTGCCGGACGGCCAGCCGCTTGGCCATGCGCTCGACCAGGGCCCGCATGCGCTCGGTGTCGCTGCGCCCCAGGGCGCCGAAGCTGCGGTCTGCCAGGATCTCGTTCATGAAGGCGTCCTGCGCCGACCGGCCGTAGATCTCGAACCGGGCCTCGACGAAGGCGCGGGCCTGTTTCTGCAGGGCCGAACGGGTCGCGATCAGGCCCTCTGCCTCGGCCTCGCCCTCGGCATTGCGCCGGGTGAGGGCCTCCATGAGCCTGGCCTCAAGGGCCTCGACGCCCATGTTCTCCATCATCTTGCGGACGAAATAGCCCGACTGGGTGGCGAAGCGGATCTCGTCCACCCCCGCCGCGGCGCCCGCCCGCTCCAGGGCCATGGCCAGCTGCCCGGGGTTCTTGCCCTGCGCCAGGGCCGCCAGGGCCTCAACGGGATCGCCCCCCTCGCCGCCTTCGCCCCCTTCGGGGTCACCCGACTGGGGATCCGCGCCGGCCTCGCCATCGCCGGGGCGTCCGGTGTCGGGATCGCCGCTTTCGCCGGTCTGTCCCTCCGACGCGGCGGCCGAGGCCGCTTCACGGCTGAAGTAGAGCTCGAACAGCTGGTCGTGGATCGCCTTTTCCTCGACCGACTTGGCCAGCACGGTCCCCAGGGCGGTCTTCAGGACGCCCCGGTCTTCCCAGCCCACCACCTCGACCGTGCGCGCCGCATCCATGGCCTCGGTGGTCGAGACCCCGGCGCCGGCGGACCGCAGGGCCCGGATATAGCGGGTGAGCGTCCGCTCCATCAGCGGCCGGCCTTGCCCCCGCCATCCAGCAGGGCCTCCACCTTGCCCGCCACCTCGGCGATGTCCGACTGGCGCTTGAGGATGACGTTCAGGGTCGAGCGCACCAGGGCCGGGTCCAGGGACTCGGCGTGCAGCAGGATCAGCGTGCGGGCCCAGTCGATGGTCTCGCTGATCGAGGGCAGCTTGCGGATGTTCTCACCGCGCACGGCCTGGATGAAGGCCACCAGGCGCTCCAGCAGCCGGTCGGAGACGCCGGGCACGCGGGTGCGGACGATCCGGGCCTCAAGCTCGGCGTCCGGGAAGTCGATGTGCAGGTGCAGGCAGCGGCGCTTGAGGGCGTCGCCCAGCTCGCGCGTGGCGTTGGAGGTCAGCACCACCAGGGGCGGAACCTGGGCCGAGATCGTCCCGATCTCGGGCACGGTCACCTGGTAGTCCGACAGCACCTCCAGCAGCAGGGCCTCGAACTCCTCGTCGGACTTGTCGATCTCGTCGATCAGCAGGACCGAGCCGGTCGACTGCTCCATGGCCTTGAGCAGGGGGCGGGGCTCGAGGAAATCCCGGGAGAAGAAGATGTCCTGGAAGCCGGTCAGCTTGTGCAGGGCCTCGTCCAGGCTGTCGGCGTCCTCCACCAGGTGGCCGATCTTGTCCTTGAGGATCTGGGTGTAGAGGAGCTGCTTGCCGTACTTCCACTCGTACAGGGCCTTGGACTCGTCCAGCCCCTCGTAGCACTGCATCCGGATCAGGGGCTGGTCCAGGCCCTGGGCCACCGAACGGGCGAGGTCGGTCTTGCCGACCCCGGCGGGTCCCTCGATCAGGACCGGCTTGCGCAGGTGGTGGGCCAGGTAGACGGCGGTGGCGATCTCCGGGGTCGCGATGTAGCCGGACTGCGCCAGCATGGACATGACCGCCTCCACCGAGGCCAGGCCCGCAGGCGTCTCCATGCCCTTCGCCGCACCGGTCGCCGCGTCCGCCATCTCGTCTCCCCCGCCCGCCGATCGCGGGTCCTGTCCGTGTCTCGTCTGTCCGGAGCATTACCGGACAGATCTGTCGAGACCTACCGTCATCCCTTCCTTGCCGCCGAAATTTGAATAAGCTGTA
>CAIMLY010000114.1 GCA_903842425.1 uncultured Alphaproteobacteria bacterium
CGGCGCTGCGATCGTGGGTGATCCGGACCAGGTCCTGGCCAAGCTCAACGACTACCGCGACATGGGAATCGAGGCCTTCATCCTCTCGGGCTATCCCCATGCGGCCGAGGCGGACCTCTTCGCGCGCCATGTCCTTCCCCGACTGGAGCATGGCCCCCTGGCCCTGTCCTGAGGCTACGGGACCGTCTGTCCCGGTCGCCGCCACCCTTTTCGGCTTGTCACGCCTGAGCGGCTCGGGAAGACTCCATACTCGTTCGCATGTGGCCCGGGGAGGTTGGGTTGGCGGAGACGGTTCGCTACGGCCTCGTGGGCGCCGGGATGATGGGCGTCGAGCACATCGGGAACCTGGCGATCACGCCGGGTGCGGTGGTTACGGCCATTGCGGATCCCCACGAGCCCTCGCTGCGACTGGCTCGCGAGGCGCTTGGCGACCGCGCCTCGGAGGTGACAGCCTTCGCGGACGGCGGCGCCCTGGCGCAAAGCGGCCTTGTCGACGCCGTGATCGTCTCGACCCCGAACTTCACCCACCGAAGGGTGCTTGAACCCCTGTTCGATGCGGGCCTGCCGATCCTCTGCGAGAAACCGCTGGCGACCACGCTGGAAGACGCCCGGTGGGTGGTCGGGCGCGCTGCCGCCGCGGGCGCCCCCTTCTGGACGGCGATGGAGTACCGCTACATGCCGCCCGTGGTCGCCTTCCTGGAGGAAGTGCACGCCGGGCGCATCGGCGACCTACACATGCTGTCGATCCGCGAGCACCGCTTTCCCTTCCTGAAGAAGGTCGGCGACTGGAACCGCTTCTCGGAAAACACGGGCGGCACCATGGTCGAGAAGTGCTGTCACTTCTTCGACCTGATGCGACTCATCGTTCGGTCGGAGGCCGTTCGGGTCTACTGCTCGGGCGCCATGGACGTGAACCACCTGGATGAACGCTACGACGGCAGGCGCCCCGACATCATCGACAACAGCTACACCGTCGTCGACTTCGCCAACGGCGCCCGCGCCATGCTGGACCTGTGCATGTTCGCGGACGGCGCCGCCAACCAGGAAGAGATCACCGCCGTCGGTGACGCCGGGCGCCTGGACGTCTTCATCCCGTCCGGTGAACTCGTGCACTCGCCGCGGGTCGGGTTCCGCAATGCCAAGCGGGTTGAGCGGCGGGTGGTGGAGGTGGACGAGGCCGCGCTCAGGGCCGGTAGTCACCACGGGTCGACCTTCTATGAGCACCAGAGATTCAACGCCGCAGTCCGGGGCGCAGGACCGGTGGAAGTGACCGCCCACGATGGCCTGATGGCGGTCGCCATCGGGACGGCGGCCGAGTTGAGCGCACGTGAAAAGCGCGTCGTCGCAATGGCCGAACTCGGCTTCTAGGAAGAGAGGCCCGCCCCCTGTGCGGGGCCCGGCCCGGGAGGATGAACAATGCCGCCTCGGCTTCACTGGAATCGGCAGGCGGCGATCATGGTCTTCCTGGTGGCGGCCGGATTCCTGAACAGCGCGGACCGGCAGCTGATCTCCCTGATGAAGCCGCTGCTGCAGGCCGACCTGGGGTGGTCTGACTATACCTACGGACAGATGGCGTCGGTGTTCCAGATGGCGGCCGCCTTCGGCTTGCTGGGCGCCGGCTGGTTTGTGGATCGGTTCGGTCTTCGCACCGCGTTTCCCATCGGCGTCGGCGCCTGGAGCCTAGCGGCCATGGCTCACGGTGTGGTCCACACCGTGGGCCAGTTCACCGGCGTCCGCATCTGGCTGGGGGCGACCGAGGCCATCGGGACGCCGGCGACCATCAAGGCGATCGCCACCTTCTTTCCCGCTTCCGGGCGCGCCCTCGCCCTCGGGGCAATGAATGTCTACGGCAGCCTTGGCGCCATGCTCGTCCCCATCCTGGTCCCGGTCATGGCCCTCACCTTCGGCTGGCGGACCACCTTCCTCATCGCCGGCGGAGTGGGGTCGATCTGGGTCCTGGGCTGGATGCTCTGCTCGCGCTGGATCATGGAGCCCGTGGCGGACACGGCGGAGACACCTGTTGCGGACACCCGCGTCAGCGTCCGCGCCGTCCTGGCGGACCGCGCCACCTGGGCGGTCGCAGGCGGCAAGGTCTTCTCGGACCAGATGTACTGGTTCCTGGTGTTCTGGATGCCGGACCTGCTGCGCCGCGAGTTCGGCCTGGGCCTGGGCGCGGTCGGCGCGCCCCTGGCGGTGATCGCGGGCGTCACCGCGCTGGGCGGACTGGCTGGTGGCTTTGCGTCGAGCCGCCTCCTCGCCCGGGGCATGGCGCCCGCCACGGCGAGACGCCTTGTCATGCTGGCCTGCGCCCTCCTGGCCCTCGCCCTGCCCACCGTCCTGCACACGTCGAGCGTCTGGATCGCCGTGTCGCTCCTGTGCCTCGTCATGGCCGCGCACCAGGGCTTCTCGGTCAACCTGTTCGCGCTCACGGCGGACATCACCGCCCTGCCCCGCGTGGCGACGACGATCGGCGTCGCCGCCTTCTTCGGAAATCTCGGCGGCATGTTCGTGCTGCAGGCCTCCGGATGGATGCTGCAGAACAACCATGGATACGGCCCGCTCCTGGCCTTCCTGGCGGTGTCCTACCTGTTGGCGCTCGCCTGGATCCAGGCCTGGCTGCCCCGAGTGCGGACCCGCGCCTGAGGCCACGGGTGGTGGCCCCCGGACTTGTAGCTGGTAAGGGTTCAAACAACAGGAGGAACCTTGGATGAACAGGCTCTGGAGTGCAGCTCTCGCCTGCGTCCTTGCGATTGGCGGGGGTTCAGCCGCCCTGGCGCAGGTTCCGGCTCCGCCGCCCGCCGATCCCGGCCCTCCGCTCAGCGGCTATCCGCGCAAGGCCCTTCGGATGCCGACACCCGCGGAACTGAAGACGGCCACCTACGCCCGGGACGTCATCTATGGCCACCGCGATGGGATGGCGCTGACCTACGATGTCTTCAAGCCGGTGAAGAAGGCCAATGGCGCCCTGGTCGTGAACATGGTGTCCGCGGGCTGGCGCTCGCAGTGGGCGCCACCCGAAGAGCGCCAGGCGCGCTACCAGGCCCTGATCGACAAGGGCTTCACCGTGGTCGCCCTGTACCACGCCTCAGCGCCGCGCGTCCAGGTTCCCGACGCGGTCTCGGACGTCCGGATGGGCATGCGCCACATCAAGCTGCACGCCACCGACTATGGCGCGGACCCCGCAAGGATCGGCGTCTGGGGCGCAAGCGCCGGGGGCCATCTGGCCCTTGTCGCCGGCATGATGGCCGATGACGGCGACCCCGCAGCCGCCAATCCCCTCGACCGCTCGGGGAACCGCATCGCGGCGGTCGTCGCCTACTTCCCGCCCACGGACCTCGTCACCCTGCTGCAGGGCCGGCCCAAGTTCGACGCCATCAACTTCGACGAGAAGCTCCGTCCCTCGGTCTCGCCCCTCTTCAGCGTTGATGCGCGCGATCCGCCGACCCTGATGCTGCACGGTGACG